>JBOGDY010000012.1:0-22097 GCA_050742955.1 Actinomycetes bacterium
CGGCATGTCGCCCGGGGGCGGTGCCGCCCCGGCGTACCCCTTCTCGCCCGTGTCGTTGCGCACGCTGAACGCGCCGGTGGGCAGTCCGGACCCGTCAGCCGCACCGGCGCCCCGGGGCAGCTCGGTGATGTCGGCGGACAGGCCGAGCACCGTCCAGTGCCAGAACCCGCTGGGGGTCGGTGCGTCCGGGTCGAAACAGGTCACGGCGAAGCCACGGGTCCCGTCGGGGAAGCCCTCCCAGCGCAGGTGCGGGGAGGTGTTGGCGCCGGAGGCGGCGAAGTCGTCGGCAAGACGTTCGCCCTGGCGCACGTCGTCGCTGGTCACCGTGAGCGACGGTACGGCGGGGAGCAGCTCGTAGGGGTCCGGTGCCTGAGGTCGGTCCAGGGCCATCAGTCGTCTCCTCGTCTGGGGGTCTCGTCTGTCAGTGCCCATTGTCACCGGTCCCCACGAGGAGCATCGTTGTCCCGACAAGCGCCGAGACTGCGGCTGCCTCGCGTCCCGGCACGAGGGAGGGTGAGCAATGCAGACCCCGGCACCCGTCGACTACGAACGCGCCTCCAGCGTCGATCACGCGCTCGAGCTCCTCGAGCGGCTCGGACCCGAGTCACGGCTCATCGCCGGCGGTCACAGTCTGCTGCCGATGATGCGCCTGCGGCTGGCCCGGCCCGAGTGCGTGATCGACATCAACGGCCTGTCCGATCTCGACTACATCAAGGTCGAGGGCGACGAGCTGCTGCTCGGGGCGATGACCCGCCACGCAGCACTGCTCGCCTCCTCCGTGGTCGGCGAGCACTACGCGATCTTCCATGACGCGGAACGGGTGATCGCGGACCCGATCGTGCGCAACCGCGGCACGGTCGGCGGGTCGTTCTGCCAGGCCGACCCCGCCGAGGACCTGGCGGCGGTGGGCTCGGCACTGAAGGCGACGATGGTGATCCGCTCCTCGCAGGGCAGGCGCACCGTGCCCGCTGTGGAGTTCCACGACGGCCCGTTCGAGACCGTGCTGGGGCCGGCCGAGATCCTCACCGAGATCCGGGTGCCCATCCGACCTGGGGCGGGCAGTGCCTACGAGAAGGTCGAGCGTCGGTCCGGCGACTGGGCTGCCGCGGCCGCCGGGACCTACGTCGTCCTCGACGGCTCGGCCGTCGCCGAGGTCGGCATCGGCCTCGCGGCCGTCGGGGCCGAGCACTTCTGCGCTCCCGAGGCCGAGGCGTTCCTCGTCGGCAAGGCGCCCACCGAGGACAACCTGACCGAGGCCGGACGGCTCGCAGCCGAAGCCAGTAACCCGCAGCCCGACCAGCGGGGCCCGGCCGACTACAAGCGCCATCTGGCCGCCGAGCTCACGCGGAGGGCGCTGCGCCGATCCGTCGAGCGAGCCGAGGGGAGGTCCTGACATGCAGGTGACATTGACCGTCAACGGGGACGAGGTCACCGCCGACGTCGAGCCACGGCTGCTCCTCGTGCACTTCGTCCGCGACCACCTGGGGCTCACCGGCACGCACTGGGGCTGCGACACGTCCCAGTGCGGCACCTGCGTGCTGTGGCTCGACGACGAGCCGGTCAAGAGCTGCACGGTGCTCACCGCGATGGCCGACGGCCATGCCGTCCGCACCGTCGAGGGCCTCGAGGCCGACGGCAGGCTCGACCCCGTGCAGGAGGGCTTCATGCGGGAGCACGGGCTGCAGTGCGGCTTCTGCACGCCCGGGATGATGATGACCGCCCGCTGGCTGCTCGACCACGACGGCGATCCCGACGAGGACACGATCCGGGCTGCCATCTCCGGCCAGATCTGCAGGTGCACGGGCTACGAGAACATCGTGCGCGCCGTGCGGTGGGCCGCGACCCACCCGAGCGAGTCGGATCAGGCGCAGCCCCCGGCCCAGCGGACTCCGGTCGAGGAGTCGGAAGAGGTGCAGGCATGACAGCCACCGAGGTCCCTCCACCCGCGACCAGTCCCGAAGGCAACCCGATGGGGTTCGGCCGGATGCAGCGCAAGGAGGACGTGCGCTTCGTCCGCGGCAAGGGCCACTATCTCGACGACGTGACCCTGCCCGGGATGCTGCACGGCGCGATCCTGCGGAGCCCGTTCGCGCACGCCCGCATCACGGCTATCGACACGTCGGCCGCCGAGGCGCACCCCAAGGTCAAGGCGGTGATCACCGGGGCGACCCTGGAGACCCTCAAGCTCGCCTGGATGCCGACCCTGTCGATGGACGTACAGGCCGTGCTGGCCACCGACAAGGTGCGCTTCCAGGGACAGGAGGTCGCGTTCGTCGTCGCCGAGGACAAGTACTCCGCACGCGACGCCCTCGAGCTGATCGACGTCGACTACGAGCCGCTGCCGCCGGTCATCGACGCCCGCAGGGCGCTCGACGCGGGCGCCGCCGTGATCCGCGACGACATCGAGGGCAAGACCGACAACCACATCTTCGACTGGGAGTCCGGCGACAAGGCGCTGACCGACGAGGTGTTCGCCAAGGCGGACGTGGTGGTCACCCAGGAGATGCTCTACCCACGGGTGCACCCCGCACCCATGGAGACCTGCGGCACCGTCGCGTCGATGGACCCGGTCACGGGCAAGCTCACCGTCTGGTCCACCAACCAGGCGCCGCACGCCCACCGCACGGTCTACGCGCTGGTCGCCGGCATCCCCGAGCACAAGATCCAGATCATCTCTCCGGACATCGGAGGCGGCTTCGGCAACAAGGTCGGCATCTACCCGGGCTACGTCTGCGCCGTGGTCGGCTCGATCGTCACCGGCAAGCCGGTCAAGTGGGTGGAGGACCGCAGCGAGAACCTCATGTCGACGTCGTTCGCCCGCGACTACCACATGACCGGGTCCATCGCGGCCACCCGCGAGGGCAAGATCCTGGGCCTACGGGTCGACGTCATCGCCGACCACGGCGCCTTCAACGGCACCGCGCAACCCACCAAGTTCCCCGCAGGCTTCTTCCACATCTTCACCGGGAGCTATGACCTCGAGGCCGCGCACTGCACCGTCAAGGGCGTCTACACCAACAAGGCGCCGGGCGGCGTGGCCTACGCGTGCTCCTTCCGCGTCACCGAGGCCGTCTACCTCGTGGAGCGGATGGTCGACGTGCTCGCCGACGAGCTGCACGCCGACCCGGCCGAGCTGCGGATGCAGAACCTCATCAGGCCCGAGCAGTTCCCCTACATGTCGAAGACGGGCTGGGAGTACGACTCCGGCGACTACCCCCGTGCGCTGCGGCTCGCGATGGACATGGCCGGCTACGCCGAGCTGCGGCGCGAGCAGGCCGAGAAACGCGAGCGTGGCGAGCTGATGGGCATCGGGCTCAGCTTCTTCACCGAGGGAGTGGGCGCCGGGCCGCGCAAGCACATGGACATCCTCGGCCTCGGCATGGCCGACGGCTGCGAGCTGCGGGTGCATCCCACCGGCAAGGCCCAGCTGCGCCTGTCGGTGCAGACGCAGGGCCAGGGGCACGAGACGACGTTCGCGCAGATCGTCGCGCACGAGGTGGGCATCCCGCCCGAGGACGTCGAGGTGATCCACGGCGACACCGACAACACCCCGTTCGGCCTGGGCACCTACGGCTCCCGCTCGACGCCGGTCTCCGGGGCGGCCGCCGCCATCGTGGCCCAGCGCGTCCGGGACAAGGCCAAGATCGTGGCCGCCGCCGCGCTGGAGATCAGTCCCGACGACCTCGAGTGGGCGCACGGCCGCTGGCAGGTCAAGGGCGATCCCGCGCAAGGCAGGACGATCCAGGAGATCGCGATGCTGGCCCACGGCAACCTCGAGCTGCCCGAGGGCGTGGAGGGGCACCTCGACGCGTCGGTCGTCTACAACCCGCCGAACCTGACCTATCCCTTCGGCGCCTACATCTGCGTCGTCGACGTCGACGCCGGCACGGGGCAGGTGCGGGTGCGCCGCTTCATCGCCGTCGACGACTGCGGGCCGCGGATCAACCCGATGATCGTGGAGGGGCAGGTCCACGGCGGGCTGGCCGACGGGGTGGGCATGGCGCTCATGCAGGCGATCGCCTTCGACGAGGACGGCAGCTGCCTCGGCGGGTCGTTCATGGACTACCTGCTGCCGACCTCCCTCGAGTGCCCGAGCTGGGAGCTCGGCGAGACCGTGACCCCGTCACCGCACCACCCGCTGGGCGCGAAGGGCGTCGGCGAGTCGGCGACCGTCGGGTCACCGCCGGCCGTCGTGAACGCCGTCATCGACGCCCTCAAGCCGTTCGGCGTACGCCACGCCGACATGCCCCTGACCCCGGCGCAGGTCTGGCGGACGACCCAGGGCCGGCCGATGCGCACGGACCTGGCGGTCACATGAGCCGACCCGCCGTCGCAGAACGGGCCGCGGCCCTGCGCGGCGAGCGGCTCCCCTTCGTGCACGCGCGGGTGGTCATGGCCGAGCGACCGACGTCGGCGAAGCCCGGAGACGAGGCGATCGTGTTCGCCGACGGCACTCTCGAGGGTTTCGTCGGGGGCACCTGCGCGGAGTCGACCGTGCGAGCCCAGGGTCTCGCGCTGCTCGACTCGGGCGAGCCGTTGCTGCTGCGCATCACTCCTTATCCCGACCCGGACCGGCACGACCCGGAAGGAACCCTGAGCGTCCACAACCCGTGCCTGTCCGGCGGGACCCTGGAGATCTTCCTCGAGCCGGTGCTGCCCGCGCCGCTGCTTCACGTGCATGGGGCCACGCCGATCGCCGAGGCGCTCGCCGGGCTGGCCGAACGGCTGGGTTTCGACGTCGTCGGGGCCCACGGCGGCGCGCTGCCGGCCGGGACGGCAGCAGTCGTCGTCGCGTCCCACGGCCGCGACGAGGAGACCGCGCTGTCCGCGGCGCTCGCCTCCGACGTGCCCTATGTCGGGCTGGTGGCCAGCCGCAAGCGTGGCGAGGCCGTCGTGGCCTCGCTCGACGTCGCCGAGGAGACCCGAGCCCGGGTCCGGACGCCGTGCGGGCTGGACATCGGCGCGCGCACCCCGGAGGAGGTGGCGCTGTCGATCCTGGCCGAGATCGTCGCCGAACGACGTCGCCCGTCGGGCCGACCGGTGGTCGAGGGGGAACAGCGCGAGCAGCCCGGCGCACGCACGGCGGCGGACCCGGTGTGCGGCATGACCGTCGCAACGGTCGAGGCCTCGCTGCACCTCGACCACGAAGGACGGCGCCACTGGTTCTGCGGCAGCGGCTGCCTGCGCGCCTTCGCCGCGGACCCGGCGGCCTACCTCTCAGGCTGATCGAGGGTTGCCGGTCATCCGGTCGGGGCAAGGGTGCGCAACCGGTCGCCCTCCACCCATCGGCCCGCCTCGGAGGAGCTGACCCGCTCGACGGGCCTTGGCGGCTGGAGGCGCCGACCGATGTGCGACGCCTCGATCCGCGTGGAGCGTGAGCTGCCCGAGAGCCGGCAGGCTCCGGCTCTGGCGCGGGCGTTCCTCCGCGAGTCCTCGTGCGGGGCCCACAGCGCTGCCGTGGTCGACGAGGCGGTACTGCTGGTGAGCGAGGTCGTCACCAACAGCGTGCTGCACGGCGGCCCGCCCATCACCGTCGCGGTGGACTGCGACGGGGGCGCCCTCCAGGTGCTGGTGCGCGACGGGTCTCCGCGGCTCCTGCAGCGCCGCCAGGCGAACGAGGACGACGAGGGCGGCCGCGGCCTCGAGCTCGTCGACCTGCTGTCATCCGAATGGGGCGTGGAGCCCGAGGCCCCGGACGGCAAGCACGTCTGGTTCCGCCTCGGCTGAAGCGGGCAAGGCCCCGTCGCAGACTGTCAGGGGTGTGCATCATGATTGCTCCTGTCAACCCAAGGACATGCGTACGACGAGGAGCGGCCGGGACATGAGCAGGCGCGGGTGGGTGCTGTTCCTCCTGATGTGCGTGATCTGGGGCATTCCCTACCTGCTCATCAAGGTCGCGGTCGAGGACATGTCGCCCGCGACCCTGGTGCTGGCCCGCACCGCGGTGGCGTCCCTGTTGCTGGTGCCGATCGCGCTCGCCCGCGGCCAGGTCGGCCCGGTGCTGCGCCGCTGGGGGCCGCTGCTCGCCTTCGCGCTCATCGAGATCTGTCTGCCCTGGTGGCTGCTGGGCTTCGCCGAGCAGAGGCTGTCGAGCTCGCTGACCGGGCTGCTCGTCGCGGCGGTGCCGCTGGTCGGCGCGGTGCTCGCCCGCTACGCCCCGGGGCACGAGCGCCTCGACCGGCGCCGGGTCGCCGGGCTGCTGGTGGGCCTGGCCGGCGTGGCCGCGCTGGTCGGTTTCGAGGTGGAGGGCGGCGACGCCCGGGCGGTCGTCGCGGTGGCGGTGGTCGCGGTCGCCTACGCGGTCGGGCCGATCCTCCTTGCGCGCTACCTCGCCGACCTGCCCGGCCTCGGCGTGGTGGCGGTCTCGCTGCTGCTCGCGGCCGTGCTCTACGTCCCCGCCGGAGTCGCCCAGGCGCCCGACGGGTGGCCGCCGGTGGAAGCCGTGCTCGCGGTCGTCGCGCTCTCGGTGATCTGCACAGCCGTGGCGTTCCTGGTGTTCTTCCGGCTCATCGCCGAGGTGGGGCCAGCCCGCTCGACCGTCATCACCTACGTGAACCCGGCGGTTGCCGTTGTCCTCGGCGTTGCCGTCCTGGACGAGGCATTCACCGTTGCCACCGCCGCAGGGTTCGCCCTGATCCTGCTCGGTTCGGTGCTGGCGACGGCCCGCAACCGCCCTGCCAGGGTCCCGCTCCCCGCCGCGAGATCGCGCGGAGGGCGCGACGTCGAGTGCGGGAGCATGCCGCAGGCGGTCGCGGAGCCCTAGCCCGGCTGAGCGTCGACGGGAAGGCCGAGCCGCGTGCGGACCTCCCGCGCCACCGTGACCCTGTCCGGCCGTGCGTCGACCGTGACGACGACCTCCTTGCGTCGCAACAGGTCGAGCACCGGGTCGGTCTTGCCGTGGTAGTCACGCAGCCGGGCGGCGAGCGCCTCCTCGGTGTCGTCCTCGCGGCTGACCAGGTCGCCGCCGCACACGTCGCAGGTGTCCTCCTTGGCCGGGCGGTGGGCGATGAGGTTGTAGTCGATGCCGCACCGGGAGCACAGCCGGCGGGCGAGCACGCGTCTACGCACCTCCTCGTCCGGCAGGTCGAGGTGGATCACCGTGTCGATGTCGTAGCTCTCCAGGAAGAACTCCGCCTGCACCCGGTTGCGGGGGAAGCCGTCCACGATGAAGCCGTAGTTCCAGTCGTGCTGCTCGAGCCGGTCCCGCACGACGTTCTCGACCAGGTCGTCACCGACCAGCTCTCCCGCGGCCATGATGCGGCGTACCTGCGCACCCACCTTGGTGTGGGTCTGCACGTTCCAGCGCAGTATGTCGCCGACGCTGATGTGCACGAGGTCGAAGTCGTGGGCCAGCTGCGTGGCCTGGGTCCCCTTGCCGCTGCCCTGTACTCCCATGATGACGTACTTCCGCACCGCTGCAGCCTGTCACACGCCGGGTCCGGCAGCGAGACGCTCCGCGAGCGCCATCGCGTCGAAGGGGGCCCGGACCTTGACGTCGTTGTCGAAGTACAGGAACACGTCACGTCGGCCGGCGCTCCAGGACCGCACCCGCTCGGCCCAGACGTCGAGCGCCTCGTCGGTGTAGCCGCTGACGTAGAGCTCCTCGGCGCCGTGCAGGCGCGCATAAGCGAAGTCGGACGTCTGGTCCTGCAGGAACGGCCACTTCCCTGCGGTGTCCGCGGTGACCAGGGCGACGTCGTGGTCACGGAGCAGCTGCACGAAGCCGGCATTCTCGAAGCTGTGGTGTCGCACCTCGACGGCGTGTCGCAGCGGACGGTCCGCGTCGGTCGTCGTCCACGCCCGGTCGGTCATCCGGTCGTCGTGCCGCTCGGCCATCCGTGCGGCACCGCTCGTGGTGCGCGGCAGCAGGTCGAAGAAGCGCGACAGCCGCGATGCGTCGAAGCCGAGCATCGGAGGGAGCTGCCACAGCAGCGGGCCGAGCTTGGCCCCCAGGGCCAGCACACCGGAGGCGAGGAAGTTCGCGACCGGCTTCTCCACGTCGGCCAGCTTCTTCATGTGCGTGATGAACCGGGGACCCTTGACCGCGAAGACGAAGTCGTCCGGCGTCTCGGCGTACCAGGCCTGGTAGCTGGCCGGGCGCTGCAGCGCGTAGAACGACCCGTTGAGCTCGATGCTGGACAGCCGCCGCGACGCCCACTCCAGCTCGCGGCGCTGCGCGAGACCCGGCGGGTAGAAGGTGCCCCGCCACGGCGGGTACCTCCAACCCGAGATGCCGATCCGGATCTGCGGCACCGGCGCAGTCTAGGTCGGGCCTGCCTGCCCCCTGGCTCGATGACCGCACGCCGAGCCGCGATGAGGTGGCCACCTGCCTGGCATGCTGGCCGCCATGGACCGGGCCGGCTTCGACGGCATGTGGTCGTCGCTGCTGCCCGTCGGCCGCGACGACCGCACCGGCGGTTACCGGCGGTTCGCGTGGTCGCGGACCGACCTGGCCTGCCGCGAGTGGTTCGCGGCCGAGGCGGCGCGGCGCGGGCTCGACCGCGTCGTCGACCGTAACGGCAACCAGTGGGCCTGGTGGGGCGACCCCGACACCGATGGGCCGGGTGTCGTCACCGGCAGCCACCTCGACTCGGTGCCCGACGGCGGCGCCTTCGACGGTCCGCTGGGCGTCATCTCGGGGTTCGCGGCGATCGACCTGCTGCGCGAGCGCGGCGTCGACCCTCGCCGCCCCGTCGCGGTTGTCGCCTTCGCCGACGAGGAGGGCGCCCGCTTCGGGGTCGCCTGCGCGGGCTCCCGGCTGCTGACCGGTGTTCTCGACCCCGACCGAACCCGGGCGCTGCGCGACGACGACGGCACCACACTGGCGGAGGCGATGACAATCGCGGGCCGCGACCCGGCGCACCTCGGTCGCGACGACGAGTCGCTCGCCCGCGTCGGGGTCTTCGTCGAGCTGCACGTCGAGCAGGGCCGTGGGCTCGCCGACCTCGACGCCCCGGTGGGTGTGGCGAGTGGCATCTGGCCGCACGGCCGCTGGCGGTTCGACTTCACCGGTGAGGCCAACCACGCCGGCACCACCCGGCTGGAGGACCGTCGCGACCCGACACTGCCGTTCGCCCGCGCCGTGCTGTCGGCTCGGGAGGAGGCACCCGGGCACGGCGCGCTCGCGACGTTCGGCCGGGTGCGGGTGCAACCCAACGGGACCAACGCGATCCCGTCGCTCGTGCAAGCCTGGCTGGACGCTCGCGGACCGCACGAGGCCGACGTGCGCCGCCTGGTCACCGACGTGGCCAGGGCGAGCGGCACGGCGGCCGAGGAGGAGTCGTGGTCACCGCCGGTGGACTTCGACCCGGAGCTTCGGGACCGTGTTGTCGCCCTGCTCGGCGACGTCCCGGTGCTTCCGACCGGCGCCGGGCACGACGCGGGCATCCTGTCCGGTGCCGGGGTCCCCACCGCGATGCTGTTCGTGCGAAACCCGACCGGTGTCTCGCACTCCCCCGCCGAGCATGCCGACGCGGCCGACTGTCATGCCGGTGTCGAAGCTCTGGCGAGCGTCATCGGGGAGCTGGTCCGGTGACGACCTACCACTGCGGCACGGCCTGGCTGCCGCCCGGTCGGGTGGCGCGCGACGTCGAGGTGGTGGTCGACGGCGACCGGATCGTCTCGGTCACCGAGGGGGCGCAGCCCGCAGCTGATGTCGCGCGGCTCGGTGGTCTCGTGCTCCCGGGCCTGGCGAACGCGCACTCCCACGCGTTCCACCGCGCGCTGCGGGGCCGCACCCATGGGGGTCACGGCACGTTCTGGACCTGGCGCGAGCAGATGTACGCCGTGGCCGGCCGGCTCGACCCGGACGGCTACCTCGCGCTCGCCCGGGCGACGTTCGCCGAGATGGCGCTGGCGGGCGTTACCTGCGTCGGTGAGTTCCACTATCTCCACCACACCGCCACCGGCCGGCCCTACGACGACCCGAACACGATGGGGCACGTCCTCGTCCAGGCCGCCCGCGACGCCGGGCTGCGGATCGCGCTGCTCGACGCGTGCTACCTCACCGGCGGTCTCGGGCGGCCGCTGGAAGGTGTGCAGCTGCGGTTCGGGGACGGTGACGCCGAGCGCTGGGCCGACCGCGCGTCGGAGCTGCACACGTCGTACGGACAGGATGACGACGTAGTCGTCGGCGCGGCCCTGCACTCGGCGCGCGCGGTGCCGCGCGACCAGATGGCGGCGGTCGCGGCGTGGAGCCACCACCACGGCGCACCACTGCACGCGCACGTCTCGGAGCAGCGCGCCGAGAACGAGGCATGCGCCGAGGCCTATGGCGTGACCCCGACCCGGCTTCTGCACGAGCACGGTGTCCTCGGCCCGCGAACCTCCGCGGTCCACGCGACGCACGTCACCGACGAGGACATCGCGCTGCTGGGCGGGTCGCAGACGTTCGCATGCATCTGCCCCACCACCGAGCGGGACCTGGCCGACGGCATCGGGCCGGCGCGACGGCTGCACGAAGCGGGCAGCGCGATAACGCTCGGCTCCGACAGCCATGCCGTGGTCGACCTGCTCGAGGAGGCCCGCGCCGTCGAGCTCCACGAACGACTCGCGACCGAGACACGCGGTCACTGGACGGCGGGCGAGCTGCTTGGGGCGGCGACCGGCAACGGCCACGCGTCGCTGGGCTTTCCCGCAGCCGGGTCGATCACCGCGGGTGCCTTGGCCGACCTGGTCGCCGTGCGGCTCGACTCGGTGCGCACGGCGGGAGCCGGACCGGACGCGGCGGCGACCGTCATCTTCGCCGCGACCGCTGCGGACGTCACCGACGTGGTGTCCTCGGGCCGCCGTGTGGTCGCCGAGGGACGTCACGTCCTGGTCCCCGACGTGGCCGGCTCGCTCACCGCCGGGGTCGGAGCCGTCGTGCCGACCTAGCGATGCCCGACGAGGTGTCGGCGGCGGATTGCCGGGGCAGCAGTGGGAGATGACCGACGACCTGCGAGAGCCCTCCGCCGAGCTCGCCGGAGGTGTGCGCATGCCGCTGCTCGGCCTGGGCACGTGGCAGCTGCGCGGCAGCGCCGCACGCGATGCCGTGACCTGGGCGCTCGAGTGCGGCTACCGGCACGTCGACACCGCCACGATCTACCGCAACGAGAAGGACGTGGGCCGCGCGGTCCGCGACAGCGGCGTCGGCCGGGACGCGGTGTTCGTCACCACCAAGATGCCGCCCGACGAGGTCGGCCGCGAGCGAGCCACGCTGGAGAGGAGCCTCGCCGCCCTCGGTGTCGACCAGGTCGACCTCTGGCTCGTGCACTGGCCGCCCGGCGGCGCCGGCGTCGGCTCCTGGGAGGAGTTCGTCCGGGCCCGTGAGGACGGGCTGACCCGCGCGATCGGGGTCAGCAACTACTCCCTGGGCCAGGTCGACGAGCTGACCGCCGCGACCGGCGTCACCCCGGCCGTCAACCAGGTCAGGTGGAGCCCGTTCCGCCACGATGCGGCAACCGTCGACGGTCACCGGGAGCGAGGCGTGGTCCTCGAGGGCTACAGCCCGTTCCGGACCGGGCGGCTCGACCACCCGACGATCACCGGGATCGCCCGACGCCACCGCAAGCAGCCGGCCCAGGTCGTGGTCCGCTGGCACCTCGAGCACGGCATCGTGGTCATCCCGAAGTCGGCCCACCGCGAGCGCATCGTCTCCAACGCTGACGTCGCCGACTTCACCCTCGACGCCGACGAGATGGCCGCGCTCGACGCGCTGACCGACCGTTAGGCCCGCTAGGCACGGACCGCGCCCGCCCGGCCATCGGCCATAGTGGAGTGTCGACGGCAGTGGCGAAGGCGGCAGGGAGCCCACATGGTGACGAGATCCTCGCTGCTGCTCTTCGTGTCGGCCAGCCTCCCACTGATCCTGTTCCCCGGGCCGGCGGTCGCGTTCATCCTCGGGACAACGCTGCGCGGCGGCCGCCGCGCCGGCCTCGGCGCGACCGCCGGCGTCGAGACCGGCTATCTCGTCCACGTCGCCGGAGCCGTCGTCGGCGTCTCCGCGCTGATCGCCGCGACCGCCGCCGCCTTCACTGTCGTCAAGGTCCTCGGGGCCGCCTGGCTGCTGTGGCTCGCCTGGCAGTGCTGGCGACGTCGTGACGAGGGCACACTCGGCGACCTCCCCGCCCCCGGGCCCACCGTGGGCTCGGCCCGCCGCGCCTTCACCCGCGGGCTGCTGGTCGGGGCGCTCAACCCCAAGACTGCCGTCTTCTACCTGGCCTTCCTGCCGCAGTTCGTCTCCGCCGAGGGCGGGCCGGTCTGGGCGCAGCTGCTGGTCTTCGGCCTGCTCTTCGTGGGTCTGGCGAGCGTCCCCGACGCGATGTGGGCGATCGCCGGCGGCAGCCTTCGGCACCATCTGTCGGCGCTGCGGCTCCAGGTCGTGGATCGCATGTCGGCAGCCGTCTACGCGGGGCTCGCGGCCGTGATGCTGTCGGTGCGCCGGGCGGCCCACTGACAGCCCGTGGGCGGATGCTTGGCGCCCGGCCGGAGGTGACCACCAGGGCTTCCGGCATGATGCGGGCATGGACGACGTGCGGGTGACGGAGACCATCGCGGCCGACTCGACCGCTGTCTACGACCTCATCGGCGACGTGACGCGGATGGGTGAGTGGAGCCCCGAGACCACCTCGTGCCGCTGGCTGGACGGCGCCGACGGTCCACGGGTCGGCGCGCGCTTCCGCGGCAGCAACAAGTACGGACTGCGCCGCTGGAGCACCACCTGCACCGTGACGGCCGCCGAGCCCGGCCGGCGGTTCGCGTTCTCGGTCACCTTCGGCGGGGTCGCGATCTCGGACTGGGCCTATGGCATCGCGCCGACGAAGGACGGCTGCAGGGTCACCGAGACGTGGGTGGACCGGCGACCCGCCTGGATGCGAATCTCCTCGGTGCCCCTCATGGGCATCGTCGACCGCGGCGGCCACAACCGCGCGGGCATGCGGTCCACCCTGGCCGCGCTCAAGGCTGCGGCGGAGGCCCCGGACCGGGGGCGTCAGCCGCGCCCGTCCGGCTCGAACGTCACCCGGTAGCGACCGTCCCCGCCCCGGCCTGGGGACGACGGGCCCTGTGGACGGTGCTCGTGTCCCTAGCGTGGGAGCCGTGCTGGACATGGAGGTGGACACCTCATCGCTGCGGGCCGCGGCCGACGTCATGCGGTCCGCGTCGGACGGCCTGCCGGGCCCGGCGGCCCGCGTCTCCACGGCCGAGACCGGTCATGACGGGCTCGACGAGGCCGTGCACCAGCTCGTCGAGACCGTGAAGCGGGCAGGCCGCGGACTGGCCGACGAGCTGGACGTCACGGTTTGGGCGCTGCGGTTCGCGGCAGCTCGCTACGAGGCAACGGAGGGGTCGGTGGTGCGGTGAGCGACTCCACATTGCTGTGGGCCGGCGAGACCGATGTCGGTGGCGACCCGGAGGACGTACGCCGGCTGGCCAGCCGGCTGGGCAGCTGCGCCGGGGAGCTGTCGACGGCGGCGGACCGGGTGCGCGGGCTTGTCGACGCACTCGCCGGCTGGCGCGGCGACGCCGCCGACACGTGCCTGGCGCAGCTGCGCGGCAACGAAGCGGTGCTCGCCGAGGCCCGCGAAGAGTGTGCCCGGGCGGGTGCCGCGCTCACCGCCTACGCCGAGCGACTCGAGGACGCTCAGCTGGACGCGGCCCGGGCACACTCCATGTGGCGCGAGGCCGACCGGCTCACGGTCGCGTGGGGGGTGCGGCAGAGCTATATCGAGGGCGTGGACGCCTCGGTGACCTCGGCGGCGGACGACCCTGGCGCCGAGCGACGCGGTTGGGCCGGCGCCGTCCTCGGCAGCGCTCTCGACCAGCGGGACGCGGCCGCGGTCGGCGCGGCCCGGGTGCTCGCGGATGTCGAGGAGGTCCTCCGCCGGCATGCGGCCCGACGCCGGCCTGAGGAGCTGCTCCGCCACGTCGGCAGGGACGTGCGCCAGGGCGTGACCGCCGGGCTCCGTGACGCCGCCGAGTCGACCCGTTGGCTGCTCGATGCCCCGCTCGACCCGGGCGGTGCCGTCGGCGATGTCAGCGACTCGCTGGCCTGGACCGCGGCCCACCCGATCGTGGCCGCCCAGGAGCTGGTCGGCTGGGACGACCTGACCGGCGGGCATCCGCTGCGGGCGGTCAGCGAGCTCGCGCCGGGCGCGGTCGCCACCTACCTCACCGGAGGCGTCGCGAAGGGCATCGACCTGTCGCGGCATGGAAGTGACCGCCCCGAGCCGGAACCGGGTCTCTGGGACATGGCGCAGAGGCCGGCGCCCGGGCCGGTCGAGGCCGCGGGGGGCGCGGCCGTGGTGCTGGAGCGGGCCCGTCGCATCGCGTTCGGCCACGCGTGGAGCAAACCGGAGCATGCGGCCGACTGGGCCAAACGCGGTGTGCAATCGCCCGGCGAGCTGGCGGCCATGGTCGAGGAGGCCACCACCCACCCCACGCTGTGGGTCGAGATCGACCGCGGACGCACGATCTACTGGGACGAGAACACGTCGCTGTTCGTGGTGAGTCGCCCGACCGGCCGCGACGGCGGGACTGCCTATGTCCCCAAGGACGGCATCGACTACTTCCTGCTGCAGATCGGCAACTACTTCGGGAGAAAGGAAGAAATGAAGCAATCGTGGATGCGACTCGGGCCCGGTGCACCGTGACCGAGGACCAGTTCCCGCTGACCGACACAGAACGCACCATGGTGTGCCGGGTCGAGGCCGAGCTGCACTCTGGGAGATGGGCGCCTCACACAACGCTCGAGCACAACCTCTGGTGCTGGGGCCTGCTCGTCGAGGAGGTCAACGACTACGACGGCATCAAGGAGGACTATGACCACGACCTGTCGGCCCGCAATTTCATCGCCGAGTTCCTGGACCGCTGCCCTGAGCCTCTGCGCAGCAGGGTCGCCGCACGGGCGGAGTCCATCGACATTCGGTTTCGTGCCAGCACCCGCGAGGACGAGTCGGGGTTGCTGCTGGGAGCGGTCGATGACGAGCCATGGTGGATGCGCCGGGTGCCGCTGCGCGGGCCGCTGCTCGACGAGCTCGAGCAGGACCGCCAGGACCGGGCCCGAGAGAACGAGAAGTGGGCCCGCTGGGCGCGTGACATGCCTTGACCCGAAGGCGTGGAGGTGTCCCGAGCTCTGGGTCAGCGGCTTTGGCGTCGACCCTGTCAGCGGCGGGTCCGGCCCGCGGTCGAGGTCGGCCCGCCGGCTCGCCGCCGCTGGTAGGCCTCCCAGGCCTTGCGTCCGAGGAACACTGCCACTGCACGCCAGATCCATCGCCACACCATGGCCGCCTCCTACCCCTGGTGGCGACGAGAAACCTCTGCGGGCGTGTCCGAGCCCGCGGGTAGCGTCACGGACGTGACGCGCACCGACGAAGCGACCATGCCGGCCGGAACGGGGCTGCGGGCCGAGGCCGGCGAACTGCTGCGTCGGCTGGTCGGCGACCCGGAGGCGACGTTCCGGGACGGGCAGCTCGAGGCGATCGAGGACCTGGTGGCGGCGGGGCGGCGGGTGCTGGTGGTCCAGCGCACCGGCTGGGGCAAGTCGGCGGTCTACTTCGTCGCGACGGCGCTGCTGCGGGCCCGTGGGCACGGTCCGACCCTGATCGTGTCGCCGCTGCTGTCCCTGATGCGCGACCAGGTCGCGGCGGCCCGCCGTGCGGGCGTCCGCGCGATGACCATGAACTCCGCCAACGCCGAGGAGTGGGGCGAGGTGTCCGCGGCTCTGGCCCGCGACGAGGTCGACGTGTTGCTGGTCAGCCCCGAGCGGCTCAACAACCCGCGCTTCCGCGACGAGCAGCTGCCCCGGCTCGCCGACACGACCGGGCTGCTCGTCGTCGACGAGGCCCACTGCATCAGCGACTGGGGCCACGACTTCCGGCCCGACTACCGCAGGATTCGTGACCTGCTGGCGGAGCTGCCCGCGGGCCGCCCGGTGCTGGCCACGACGGCCACCGCGAACGCCCGCGTCGTTGCCGACGTCGCCGAGCAGCTCGAGGCGGGAGTGGGAGCGACCACCGGATCGGGCAGCGGCGGGGTCCGGACGATCCGCGGGTCCCTGGCCCGCGCCAGCCTGCGTCTCGGGGTGCTCTCGCTGCCGACGGCCGAGGCCCGGCTGGGCTGGCTCGCCAGCCACCTCGGTGACCTGCCGGGCAGCGGCATCGTCTACGCGCTCACCGTCTCGGCGGCCGAGGACACCGCCGCCCTGCTGCGCGAGGCCGGTCACGACGTTCGCGCCTACACCGGGCGCACCGACCCGGCGGACCGGCTCGAGCTGGAGTCCGCCCTCAAGGACAACGCGGTCAAGGCGCTCGTGGCGACCAGCGCCCTGGGCATGGGCTTCGACAAGCCCGATCTGGGGTTCGTCGTCCACCTCGGTGCACCGGCGTCCCCCGTCGCCTACTACCAGCAGGTGGGTCGCGCCGGCCGCGCCACCGAGCGCGCCGACGTCCTGCTGCTGCCGGCCCCCGAGGACCGCGAGATCTGGCGCTGGTTCGCCACCTCCTCGATGCCCCGACGGCTGCACGCCGACGCGGTGATCGCCGCGCTGGCTGCGTCCGATCGCCCGATGTCGACACCCGCGCTCGAGACCGTCGCCGACGTCCGGCGCACCCGGCTCGAGCTGCTGCTCAAGGTGCTCGACGTCGACGGGGCGGTCCGGCGCGTGACCGGCGGCTGGGTCGCCACCGGTGAGCCATGGACCTACGACGAGGAACGCTACGCCCGCGTCGCCGCCACGCGAGAGGCCGAACAGCAGTCGATGCTGGCCTACCAGGCGACCGACGGCTGTCGGATGCGTTTCCTCCAGGTCGCCCTCGATGACGAGGCGGCGGCCGACTGCGGACGGTGCGACCGCTGCGCCAGAGACTGGTACGACGCGGCGGTGCCCAGCGCGGCAACCGGCTCCGCCGCGCGGGCGCTTCGCCGGGTCGGCGTCGAGGTAGAGCCCCGCACGACCTGGCCGGGTGGCATGTCCCGACTCGGCATACCCCGCAGCGGTCGCATCCCCGCCGGTGAGCGGCTCGAGCCCGGCCGGGTGGTCGCCCGGCTGACTGACCTCGGCTGGGGTCAGCGGCTGCGCGACCTGCTCTCGCCCGCCACCGACGACGCGCCGGCCGACGACGCCCTGCTCGGGGCCTGCGTCGACGTGCTGCGGAGCTGGTCATGGGAGCACCGGCCGGCCGCCGTCCTGGCGGTGCCGTCGCTGCGCCGCCCGTTGCTGATCGGCTCCGTCGCCGACCATCTCGCCGCTGTCGGACGGTTGCCCAACCTCGGTACGCTCGACCTCACCACCGACGGTCCCTCGGGTGAGCCTGGCGGCAACAGCGCGTTCCGCCTCGCCGCGGTGCACGACCGGTTCGCCGTGCCCGCGTCTGTCACGCGGGCCGCCCGCGACCTCGACGGGCCGGTGCTGCTCGTCGACGACCTGGTCGACTCACGGTGGACCCTGACCGTCGCCGGCCGGCTGCTGCGCGGCACGGGTGCCCCGGCCGTGCTGCCGTTCGCCCTGGCTGCCGCCGCGTAACCACTTGCGCATGATCGACCCTCGGGGGGGTTGCGCATGATCGACGCGGGGAGGGGGTGGGGTCAGCCGGACTTGCGGCGGAACTGACGGGTGTGCTTGTCGTTGTGGGCCGGGCCCACGCCGCGACCGGACCTGTGGTCCTCACCCTGCGCAGCACGACCCTTGGCCTGCTTGCGTTCGAGAGCCTCGCGGAACCTGCGCTGGACGTCGTCCTCGGGCGCATCCGCCGGTTTGGCCTCGTCAGGCATACCCGCTCCTCTCAGGACAACACGACACGTAGAACCTGACGATACTGGCAGCCACAAGCGCTACCCGTCGCCCTGTTTTTCGCGGGAGCGACCGTGGCATGCTGCGGCCATGGCTGGGACGACGGTCTATCTCGAGGTGGGGGCCAAGAAGGTGTTCGCCTGCGCGGTGGACTGGCCGGGCTGGTGTCGCGCGGCGAAGGACGAGCCGGGCGCACTCGAGGCCCTTGCCGACTACGCCGACCGCTACGCCCCGGTGGCCGCAACCGCGGATGTGCGGTTCCCGCGCAACGCCGCCGACGCCCTCACCGTCGTGGAGAAGGTGCAGGGCGGCGCCACCACCGACTTCGGCGCGCCCGGCGTCGTCCCGGACCTCGACCGCAGGCCCGCCACCAAGGCGCAGGCCGAGCGGCAGGCGACCCTGCTCGAAGCGGCGTGGACCGTCCTCGACCGGGTGGCGTCCGGCGCGCCGGCCAGCCTCCGCAAGGGCCCGAGGGGCGGTGGCCGTGACCGCGACAAGATGCTCCAGCACGTGCTGGGCTCCGAGTCGGGCTACGCGCGCCAGCTCGGCATCAAGCACCCCGAGCCCGCACTCGGTGACGACGACGCCGTCCGCGCGCTGCGCGACGACGTGGTCGCCGTGCTGCGCGCCGCGCGCAAGGGCGAGCCGCTGAAGGAGAAGGGCTGGCCGCCGCGCTACGCCGCCCGACGGTTCGCTTGGCACGCGCTGGACCACGCCTGGGAGATGCAGGACCGCAGCGAGAGCTGACGCTCCGAGCAGCATGGCGGCGGAGCAATGCGGGTCGCCGGGTGGTTAGGGTCGCGGCCATGCAGCTGCGGGTGATGACCGAGCCGCAGCAGGGCGCGACCTACGACGACCTGCTGCGGGTCGCGCGGGAGGCCGAGCGGCTCGGCTTCGACGGGTTCTTCCGGTCGGACCACCTTGCTCGCATCGGCGCGCCGGGCGACGGCCCGTGGGTCGGCTCGACCGATGCGTGGGTGACGCTGGCCGGGTTGGCCCGCGACACCGAGCGCATCCGGCTCGGGACCATGCTGACCGCGGCCACCTTCCGGCTGCCCGGCCCGCTCGCGGTCGCCGTCGCAACCGTCGACGCCATGAGCGGCGGGCGGGTCGAGCTAGGGATCGGTGCCGCCTGGTTCGACGACGAGCACACGGCGTACGGCATCCCCTTCCCGCCCGTCGGCGAACGGTTCGACCGCCTCGAGGAGCAGCTGCGCATCGTCACCGGCCTGTGGGAGACCGCGCCGGGCTCGACGTTCTCGTTCGCCGGCGAGCACTACACGCTCGACGAGTGCCCGGCAATGCCCAAGCCGGTGCAACCGCGGTTGCCGGTCATCGTCGGCGGCAAGGGGCCCAGGCGCACCCCCGCCCTCGCCGCCGGCTTCGCCGACGAGCTGAACGTCCCGTTCGACACGCTCGAGGTCACCGCCGAGCAGTTCGACCGGGTCCGCGCCGCGTGCGAGGGCGTGGGTCGCGACCCCGGCACGCTGTTGCTGTCGGCTGCGCAGACGCTGTGCGTCGGTGAGAACGAGGACGAGGTCGTACGCCGGGCGGCGGCCGTCGGGCAGCCGGTGGAAGCGCTGCGGTCCCAAGGTCTCGCCGGCACCCCGGGCCAGGTCGTGGAGAAGGTGGGCCGCTTCGCCGAGCTGGGGGCCGAGCGCCTCTATCTGCAGATCATCGACCTCTCCGACCTCGACCACCTGCGGCTGGTCGCCGAGCAGGTCATGCCCCGGGTGGTGCGGACGATCTGACCAGGGCAGGCTGGGCGGCATGATCGTGGCGTTCAGCATCAGCCCCGCCGGAGACGAGCGCGGGAGCGTCGGTGACGCGGTGGCAGAGGCCGTGCGCGTGGTGCGCGAGTCGGGGCTGCCCAACGAGACCAACGCGATGTTCACCAACATCGAGGGCGAGTGGGACGAGGTGATGGCCGTGGTCAAGCGCGCGGTCGATGTCGTGGCCGAGCACTCGCCCCGGGTCGGACTCGTCCTGAAGGCCGACATCCGGCCGGGTCACACGGGGGCGCTGCGAGCGAAGGTCGAACGCGTGGAGGAGCGGTTGCGGGCCGACAAGGGGGGCCGGTCGTGAGCACCCACCCGCGGGCCGGTCAGCCCGCCGAGGCCACCGACCTCGTCGACGTCGCACGCCTGGTGCGGGCCTACTACGACGACCACCCCGACCCCAGCGTCCCCGAGCAACAGGTCGCGTTCGGGACCTCGGGCCACCGCGGCTCGGCGCTGAAGCGGGCCTTCAACGACGACCACATCGCGGCGACCAGCCAGGCGATCTGCGACTACCGGTCGGCCAACGGCATCGCCGGCCCGCTGTTCCTCGGCAAGGACACCCACGCGCTGTCCGACCCCGCGTTCGAGACGGCCCTCGAGGTCTTCGCCGCCAACGAGGTGACGGTGCTCGTCGACCCCGACGAGCGATTCACCCCGACCCCGGCGCTCTCGCACGCGATCCTCGTGCACAACGCCGGACGGCCGGGCGGCGACAGCGGGCGGGCCGACGGCGTCGTCGTGACCCCGTCGCACAACCCGCCCGAGGACGGCGGCTTCAAGTACAACCCGCCCGACGGCGGACCGGCCGGCAGCGACATCACCGGGTGGGTGCAGGACCGGGCCAACGAGATCCTGCGGGACGGGCTGCGATCCGTGCAGCGGGTGTCGGTCGAGCGGGCACGCGCGGCCGGCACGACCGCGCGGTACGACTACCTCGGCGGGTACGTCGACGACCTGCCTGCCGCCATCGACCTCGACGCGATCAGGTCGGCGGGAGTGCGCATCGGGGCCGATCCGCTCGGCGGGGCCAGCGTCGACTACTGGTCCGCCATTGCCGAGCGGCACAAGCTCGACCTCGTCGTGGTGAACCCGGCCGTGGACCCGACGTTCGGGTTCATGACGCTGGACTGGGACGGTCGCATCCGGATGGACTGCTCCTCCCCCCACGCCATGGCGTCCCTGGTGGCGGCCATGAGCGCCGGCGAGGCGGCCTACGACGTGGCGACCGGCAACGACGCCGACTCCGACCGGCACGGCATCGTCACCCCCGACACCGGCCTGATGAACCCCAACCACTACCTGGCCGTGGCGATCGACTACCTGTTCGCGCACCGGGAGGGCTGGCCCGCTGATGCCGCGATCGGCAAGACCCTGGTCAGCTCGAGCATGATCGACCGCGTCGCCGGGAGCCTGGGCCGGCGGCTGCTGGAGGTGCCGGTCGGCTTCAAGTGGTTCGTCCCCGGGCTGCTGGACGGGTCGGTCGCCTTCGGTGGCGAGGAGTCGGCCGGCGCGAGCTTCCTGCGCCGCGACGGCACGGTGTGGACCACCGACAAGGACGGCATCCTGCTCGCGCTGCTCGCGGCGGAGATCACCGGTCGCACCGGCTCGTCCCCGAGCGAGCGCTACGCATCCCTCACGCAGCGCTTCGGCGCCCCGGCGTACGCCCGGGTCGACGCGCCCGCCACCCGCGAGGAGAAGGCGGTCCTCGGCCGGCTCACCCCCGGGCAGGTGACGGCCCGCGAGCTCGCGGGAGAGCCCATCACGGACACGCTGACGACGGCGCCCGGCAACGGCGCGCCCATCGGCGGGCTCAAAGTGGTCACCGCGTCCGGCTGGTTCGCGGCGCGGCCGTCCGGCACCGAGGACGTGTACAAGATCTACGCCGAGAGCTTCCAGGGCGCCGAGCACCTGGCTCGCATCCAGGACGAGGCTCGTGACCTGGTCGCGGCGGCGCTGAGCGGCTGACGGTCCGACCCCGACCGGCCACGGCTGTCGAGCTCAGGAGTCGCTCGAGCTCTTCCAGATGTTGATGCCGGCCTCGACCGCATGCTTGTCGATCGCGGCGAGCTCGTCGTCCGAGAGCTCGAGGTTGTCCAGAGCGCCGAGGTTCGCCTCGAGCTGCCGCACGCTGCTGGCGCCGATCACGACCGAGGTCATCCGCGGGTCGCGCAGCGCCCACGCGATCGCCAGCTGGGCAAGTGACTGGCCTCGCGCGGCCGCGAGGTCGTTGAGGGCCCGCACGTGCGCGAGGCTCTCGTCGCTGAGCAGGCCTGGGTCGAGCGACTTGCCCTGCGCGGCCCGCGAGTCCTCCGGCACCCCGTCGAGGTAGCGGTCGGTCAGCATGCCCTGCGCCAGCGGTGAGAACGCGATGCACCCCACGCCCTCCCGCTCCAGCACATCGAGCAACCCCTCCTCGATCCAGCGGTTGAGCATCGAGTAGGACGGCTGGTGGATGAGCAGCGGGGTCCCGAGGTCGCGAAGGATGGCGGCCGCCTCGGCGGAACGCTCCGGGGAGTACGACGAGATGCCGGCGTAGCGCGCCTTGCCCT
>JBOGDY010000013.1:0-19452 GCA_050742955.1 Actinomycetes bacterium
AGATGGGTAATTACCCATCTGTGCGATGACGCCCAGACCTCACACCCTCTCCGCGGCGGGGGCGAAGGACGTGCTGCCCCCGGTGGGCGGTCCAGCTCCGAGCGTGGGGATACTTGCCGGTAGCTCCACCGCTGCGACGGCAGGTTGCGAACGCACCGCCGTACGACGAAGGGACCCGAGAGACGATGGGACGGCTCGCGCAGACCGAGGGTCTGACCGACATCCAGACCGAGATCCTCCAAACGGTCCGCGACTTCGTCGACAAGGAGATCCTGCCGAACGTCGCCGAGCTCGAGCACCACGACGAGTACCCCGCCGACATCGTCGAGGGCATGAAGGAGATGGGCCTGTTCGGCCTGATGATCCCCGAGGAGCACGGCGGCCTCGGCGAGTCGTTGCTCACCTACGCGCTCGTCGTCGAGGAGATCGCCCGCGGCTGGATGAGCGTCAGCGGCATCATCAACACCCACTTCATCGTCGCCTACATGCTCGCGCAGCACGGGACCGAGGAGCAGAAGCAGGCGTTCCTGCCGCGGATGGCGACCGGCGAGGTGCGCGGGTCGTTCTCGATGTCCGAGCCCGGCTGCGGGTCCGACGTGTCCGGCATCAGGACCAGGGCGACCCGCGACGGCGACGACTTCGTCATCACCGGCCAGAAGATGTGGATCACCAACGGCGGCACGTCGAACCTGCTCGCCGTCCTGGTCCGCACCGACGACGGGGCTGACTCGGCCCATCGCAACATGACGACGTTCCTGGTGGAGAAGGAGCCCGGCTTCGGCGAGACGATGCCGGGGCTGACGATCCCCGGGAAGATCGAGAAGATGGGCTACAAGGGGGTCGACTCGACCGAGGCGGTCTTCGACGGGCACCGGGTGCCGGCGACGCGGGTGCTCGGCGGCGAGACCGGCAAGGGCTTCTACCAGATGATGGACGGCGTCGAGGTCGGCCGCGTCAACGTGGCGGCCCGCGGCTGCGGAGTCGCCCTGCGGGCGTTCGAGCTCGGCATCGCGTACGCCCAGCAGCGCGAGACGTTCGGCAAGCCCATTGCGCAGCACCAGGCGATCATGTTCCGTCTCGCCGAGATGGCGACCAAGGTCGAGGCCGCCCACTCGATGATGGTGATGGCCGCGCGGAAGAAGGACGCCGGCGAGCGCAACGACGTCGAGGCCGGCATGGCCAAGTACCTCGCGAGTGAGTACTGCAAGGAGGTCGTCGAGGACTCGTTCCGCATCCACGGCGGCTACGGCTACTCCAAGGAGTACGAGATCGAGCGGCTCTACCGCGAGGCGCCGATGCTGCTCATCGGTGAGGGCACGTCCGACATCCAGAAGATGATCATCGGCCGGCGCTTGCTGGAGGAGTACCGGCTGCGCGGCTAGCGTGACGTGGTGGTCAGCCGAGCGGACGTCGAGGCGGCCGCGGACCGCATCGTCGGACGGGTCCGTCGTACTCCGGTCGTCGAGCCGGGGCCCGGCGCGTTCGGCCTGGCGACGCGGCTCACGGTCAAGCTGGAGCTGCTCCAGCACACCGGGTCGTTCAAGGTTCGCGGCGCCTTCAACCGGCTGATGACGGCCCCGCTGCCCCCGGCGGGGGTGATCGCCGCGTCCGGCGGCAACCACGGCCTGGCCGTCGCCCATGCCGCCGGCGTCCTCGGCGTACGAGCGGAGGTCTTCGTGCCCGACACCTCGCCGGCGGTCAAGATCGACCGGCTGCGCCGGCTCGGCGCCGAGGTGCACCTGGTCGAGGGCTGGTACGCCGATGCGCTGGCCGCCAGCCGACTGCGGCAGGCCGCGACCGGCGCGCTCACGGTGCACGCCTACGACATGCCGGAGGTGGTGGCCGGGCAGGGCACTGTCGGGCTGGAGATCGCGGAGGACGTGCCCGACGTCGACACGGTCGTCGTGGCGGTCGGCGGCGCCGGGCTCATCGGGGGTGTCCTCGCCGCGCTGCCCGACCGGGTCCGGGTCGTCGCGGTGGAGACGACGGGCACGCCGTCCCTGCACGACGCGCTCGCGGCGGGACGACCCGTCGACGTCGAGGTCGGAGGCGTCGCCGCCGACGCGCTGGGCGCCCGCCGGGTCGGGGACATCGGGTTCGCAGCCTGCCAGGAACGTGCCGTTCCGGTGGTGCTCGTCGACGACGACGCGGTGCTGGCCGCCAGGCGGCTTCTGTGGGACGAGCTGCGGGTGGCCGCGGAGCCGGGCGGTGCGACAGCGATGGCGGCCGTCCTCGATGGTGGCTACCGGCCGGAGCCGGGCGAGCGGGTCGTGGTCCTCGTCTGCGGCGGCAACACCGACCCCGCCTCCCTGGCGTGACCGGGACGCCGCGCGAGCGGATGGCCCGACAGGTCCGCGAGCAGGCCGAGGTCTGTGGCCGGCTCGGGTCGCCCCTCTACCTCGTGCTGCTGGAGCGGCTCGCCGACGAGGTGCTCGACGGCGGTCCCGGCGCCGAGGTGCTGGCGGGCCACGAGCGTGACACCGGCGCGTCCGCCCTGGCCCTGCGGCTGATGGGCAGCGTGCACCGGCTCGCGCTGCAGGGCCGCACCCCCGGACTGGCGGAGTTCTACCCCTCGGTCGGCGGCCGCGGTGACCCGGCCGCCGCGTGGCCGGCGTTGCGGGAGGTGCTGGTCGAGCACCGCGACGAGCTGCGCCGGCTGCTGGGGCAACCGCCCCAGACGAACGAGGTGGGCCGGGCCGCCGCGCTGCTGGGCGGCCTCCAGCACCTCCTCTCCCGCTGGGACGCACCGGTGCGGCTGTTCGAGATCGGCGCCAGCGCGGGCCTGAACCTGCTGGCCGACCGGTTCCGGGTGCAGCTCCCGGACGGGCGCGGCGTCGGTCCGGCGGACTCCCCGATGGTTCTCACCGACGCCTGGCGGGGTCGGTTGCCACCGCTGGGGCCCCGGCTGCGGATAGCCGAGCGGGCCGGCTGCGACACCAGCCCGGTCGACCCCACGACGGCCGAGGGCAGGCTGGCGCTCACGTCGTACGTCTGGCCCGACCACGTCGCCCGCCTCGACCGGCTGCGCGGTGCCCTCGAGCTGGCCGCCGACCGGCCGGCGACCGTCGAGAGGGCCACGGCCGAGCGGTTCGTCGGCCGGCTCACCCTCGTGCCCGGGACCACGACGGTGCTCTGGCACTCGGTGATGTGGCCGTACCTCGGGTCCGGGGAGCGCGCCGCCGTGCTGGCCCTGCTCGAGCGGATCGGGGAGCGGGCCGGCGAGCACGCCCGGCTCGCCCACCTGCACCTCGAGCCGGGACGGCGGGACCCGGACGGCCCGCACGAGTTCCTCGTCGTGCTGCGGACCTGGCCAGGAGGCGAGGAGCGCGTGCTCGGAGCGGCTCACCCGCACGGGCTGCCGACGACCTGGGACTGAGAGGATGTCGCCATGTCAGCACACGAGCAGTTCTCCGACATCCCCCGCGGGCAGGTGGTCGGCACCTACGACACCTATGCCGAGGCGCAGCGGGCGGTCGACTTCCTCTCCGACGAGCAGTTCCCGGTCCAGCAGGTCAGCATCGTCGGCTCCGGCCTGCGGATGGTCGAGAACGTAACGGGCCGCCTCACGAGGGGCCGGGCGGCCTTGGCCGGGGCCGCCAGCGGCGCCTGGTTCGGTCTCTTCGTCGGCATCCTGCTGTCGCTGTTCGCCGAGAACGGCACCAACGCGTTCCTCCTGGTCCTGTCGGCGATCCTCTACGGCGCGGCGTTCGGGGCCGTCTTCGGCTTCGTCGGGCATGCGCTGTCCGGGGGACGCCGCGACTTCACGTCCCGCAGCCGGATCGTCAGCTCCCAGTACGAGCTGGTCTGCGTGTGGGCCGAGGCCGACAAGGCCCGTGAGGTGCTGGCCCGGCTGGACACCCCCACCACCTGACGGGAGAGGACCCGGATGCAGTTCGGCCGCTACTACGAGGAGTTCGAGGTCGGGGCGACCTACAAGCACTGGCCCGGGAAGACGGTCACCGAGTACGACGACCACCTGTTCTGTCTGCTCACCATGAACCACCACCCCCTGCACCTGGACGCGCACTACGCCGAGCAGACCACCGACTTCGGCAAGAACGTCGTGGTCGGCAACTACATCTACTCACTGCTGCTCGGCATGTCGGTGCCGGACGTCTCCGGCAAGGCGATCGCCAACCTCGAGGTCGAGTCGCTCAAGCACGTGAAGCCGACGTTTCACGGCGACACGATCTACGGGGAGACGACGGTGCTGGACAAGACCGAGTCGCGGTCCAGGGACGACCGGGGGGTCGTGCACGTCGAGACGCGGGGCTACAACCAGGACGGCACGGTGGTGTGCGTCTTCCGGCGCAAGGTGATGGTGCCGAAGCAGTCGTACGGCGAGGCGCGCGGCGGCGAGCAGCCCGGCCGTCCGACCCCGGCCGACGGGTAGGTCGCGCCCGACCCGGCCGTCAGGCCGCGCGGTGGGCGGCCCAGAACGTGCGCAGCACCCGCACCTTGTCCTGGAACTCGTCGTCGCGGCCGAACCGGCCCGTGGTGGGGGCCGACAGGCGGGTGCGGCGGCGGGTGGTGGTGCCGTGGTGCACGACCACCGTCGAGATGCCCAGCTGCGACACGACCTCGATCTGCTGCACCTGGTCCCAGGGGATGACCATCGTCGGCACCGCGTGCACGACGAGGCCGCGGCGGGTCAGCGAGGTCCCGACCCACCAGGTCGCCGCGGCCAGGACGGCCAGGACGAGCCCGGCCAGGCCGGACCGCCAGCTGCCGCCGAGCCGGCCCCCGTTGAGCAGGGCGTCGCCCCACACGAGCACCTGGAAGCCGAGCACCGTGAGCACGAATGCCCGGCGCTGGCTCCAGGTCAGTCGCAGCCTGATCGAAGGAGCCGGGGTCATGTCTTCACGGTAGGCGGCCATGCCCCTGTGTCGGGACGGATCGCCGAACTCTTGACCTCGCCCGGCCCGGCTCAGCTCGGCAGCATCCCCCACTGGTCGAGGCAGTCCCACAGCTCGTCGACCAGGTCGAGGGACTTCAGCCCCGCGCGGTCGGCCCAGCGGACCTCGACGGCGTCGTCGCCGGGGACCGGGGTGGTCGAGACCGCCAACGAGCACGCGTAGTCGCGGACGTCGTAGATCAGGCCGGGCGGTCCGGGCCGCTGGACCGTGCCGACCAGCATCCCCACGACCACGTGCAGGCCGGTCTCCTCGAGGACCTCGCGGCGAACCGCAGCGGCGTCGTCCTCGCCCGACTCGACCTTGCCCCCCGGCACCGACCACCGCCCGGCTGCGGGCTCGCGGCCACGGCGTACGACGAGGAGCCGGCCGTCGTCATCGTGCACCAGCGCACCCACGCAGGGGACACGCCGTTTCGCGGCCGAGCGCTCCGGGAACATCAACAGCAGCCTAGAAGGGAAGGGGGCCGAGCCGATGACCACCGTCCTGATCCTGCTCGCCGTGCTGCTCGTCGTGGTGATGGCCGTGAGCCTGGTGGGCGCCGGGCCGTCATGGGTGCGCCGCCGCACCATCGTCGAACGCCCGGCGGGGCGTCGCCGCGTCATCGTGGAGGAGGACGTCGTCGACGACCGGCCCACCACCCGGCCGGTCGTCGAGTAGCGAGAGGTCACGCAGGGACGGGGTGCCTGACCCGGGCCCGACCACGCTGGTGACTCGTCCGGGTCTTGACGCCGGCCTGTTCAGGGCGGGACCGTTCGGCCATGAGGGCTGACCCCAGCTGCCCCCGGTGCGGGGGCGGGTTGCACTCGCCCGGCCTCTGGTCGAGCGAGTGGCAGTGCGACAAGCACGGCGCGGTCCCGCCGATGCAACCCGTGGTGCAACCGACGGCCGAGGTGCTGCGTCAGGTCACCGCCGGTTCGGCGGTCCCCGTCTGGCTGCCGTGGCCCCTGCCCAAGGGCTGGCTGGTGACCGGTGTCGGGCACGCCGGCGACGAGCGGACCGGCGCCCGTGCCACCGTCGTGGCCTGCTCCGGACCCGCACCGCTCGGCGGGGTCGCCGAGCTGCTGCTGGCCGCCGAGGAACCGGGCGTCGGGCTGGGGGCACGGCTGGCCGGGATCGAAGGGCTCGACCCGGGGAGCGAAGCGGCCGGGTCCCGCGCGCCGGACGCCAAGATCCACGCCAACGGGCACCCCACGGCGATGTGGACGCTGCCCGGCGCCGGCGACCGTGCGGTCTACGTCGGCGAGGCCATGGCCGTCTGGCTCTGGGCGGTGCTGTGGCCCGAGAGCGCCGGGTTCCTGCTCATCGACGACTTCGTGCTCACCGACGTCCGCGACGCCGGTCTCGACCTGGACGTCCCGTTCGGCGCGCTGTCGCCTCGCCTGCTGGTCTGACCCGCGGGCACCGGCGCCGCCACCCCTACCCTTGTGGGCGTGCCCATCGACCTGCATGCCCACAGCAGCGCCTCCGACGGATCCGACACCCCGGCCGACCTGGTGCGCCACGCGCGCGAGGCCGGGCTCGACGTCGTGGCGATCACCGACCACGACACGACCAGGGGGTGGGATGAGGCCAGCCGCGAGCTGCCGGCCGGTCTGCGGCTGGTGCGGGGCGCGGAGATCTCCTGCGAGGCGGGGGGCGTGAGCCTGCACCTGCTGGCCTACCTGTTCGACCCTGAGCACCCCGAGCTGGCCGCCGAGATGGGCCTGGCCTTCGACGACCGGGTGCCCCGGGCGCAGGCGATCGTCGGCAAGCTCGCCGAGGCCGGCCACCCGATCACGTGGGCGTCGGTGCTCGACCAGCTCGACGAGGGCGCGACGGTCGGCCGGCCGCACATCGCCGACGCGCTCGTCCGGGCCGGTGTGGTCCCCGACCGCAACACCGCGTTCACGGAGCTGCTGCACAACGACGGGCCGTTCTTCGTCGACCACTACTACGTCGACCCTGTCAGGGCGGTCCGGCTGGTGCGGGCCGCCGGCGGCGTGCCCGTCTTCGCCCACCCGGCGGCCTCCCACCGTGGCCGCACCGTGGACGACGGGGTCATCGAGGAGCTGGCCGCCGCCGGGCTGGCCGCGCTGGAGGTCGACCACCGCGACAACCCGCCGGAGGCCAGGGAGCACCTGCGCAGCGTCGCGCGCAGTCTCGGGCTGCTGGTGACCGGCGCCAGCGACTACCACGGGTCCGGCAAGCCCAACAGGCTCGGCGAGAACACCACCGATCCCGAGGTGCTGGACGCCCTGCTCGAGCAGGCAACGGGCGTCGACGTGCACGCCGCATGACCCCGTCGCCGCCATGACGACCTCGGACGTCAAGTTCTTCATCGAGGTCTTCGTCACACTCTTCGTGATCATGGACCCGCCCGGGACCATCCCGCTGTTCCTCAGCCTCACCAGCGGACGCACCGCCCGGGTGCGCAGGCGGCTGGCCTGGCAGGCCGTGCTGGTCGCCTTCTTCGTGATCACCGTGTTCGCGCTCTTCGGGCAGTCGATCCTCAACTACCTGGGCATCACCCTGCCGGCGATGCAGGCCGCCGGCGGCCTGCTGCTGCTGCTGGTGGCGCTCGAGCTGCTGACCGGCCGGGCCGACGACCCGGCCGCGACCAGCAACGTCAACGTGGCCCTGGTCCCGCTGGGCACCCCGCTGCTGGCCGGCCCCGGTGCCATCGTCGCCACGATCGTGTTCGTACGACGGGCCGAGGGCGTGTCCGAGGGGTTGGCCCTGGCCGCCGGTATCGCGGCCGTGCACGTGGTCCTGTGGCTCTTCATGCGCTACTCGGTCGTGATCATCCGAGTGATCAGAGAGAGCGGCGTCACCCTCATCACCCGGATCGCCGGGCTGCTGCTGTCCGCTATCGCGGTCCAGCTGGTCGCGGATGCCGTCACCGCCTTCGTCGAGCAGGCGTAGTCCGGTGCCCGCGCAGCAGCAGCCCCGGCCCCAGCCTCAGCAGCTCGGCCTGGAGGGCATGCCTCGACGGCTCTATGCGTGTACCCCCACCAGGCTCACGACGTGGCTGGACTGTCCCCGCCGCTACCGGTTCAGCTACCTCGACCGGCCGCAGCCGCCGAAGGGCCCCCCGTGGGCGCACAACAGCCTGGGAGCCAGCGTGCACACGGCGCTCGCGAGCTGGTTCCGCCTGGCGCCGTCGGACCGCACGCCGGAGGCTGCCGGGCGGCTGCTCGACGATGCGTGGCTGTCCGAGGGTTTCCGCGACGACGACCAGTCGCAGCAGTGGCGGGCCAGGGCACGCGAGATGGTGGTCCGCTACGCCGGTGGGCTCGACCCCGCGCACGAGCCGATGGGCGTCGAGCGCACCGTGGCCACCCGCACCGACGTCCTCGCGCTGTCCGGCCGGATCGACCGGCTGGACGAGCGGGTGCTCGGCGGCGAGACGCAGCTTGTCGTGGTCGACTACAAGACGGGCAGGCACCTGCTGACGACCGACGACGCCCGCAGCTCGCTGGCCCTCGCGGTCTACGCGCTGGCCGCCGAGCGGGTGCTGCGCCGGCCGTGCCTCCGGGTCGAGCTGCATCACCTGCCGACCGGATCGGTCGTCGTGCACGACCACACCCGAGAGTCGTTGCAGCGACACCTGGGCCGTGCGGAGGACATCGGGCGGGAGGCCTCGACGGCGGACGCCGCCTACCACGCCGGGCTCGAGGGGCCCGAGATGGACCGCACCTTCCCACCCAGTGTGTCTCCCAGCTGCCGGTGGTGCGACTTCGTGCAGTCCTGCCCCGACGGGCTGGCCGCGGTCACGCCCGCGCCGTCGTGGTCGGGGCTTGCCGATGCCGGGGGAGCCTGAGGCGAGCTGTCAGGGTCTCCGGTCGTCGCTGCTGTGCTCGCAGTCGAGCTCGCACCAGACGCACTTGCCGTCGGCGGTGACGGCGGCACCCCACCGGGCGGACAGCGCCTCGACCAGCCGCATGCCTCGACCGCCCGGCAGGTCGAGGCGGATCTGCTGCACCGCCGGCAGGCGATCCGCGTCGCCGTCGTAGACCTCGACGCGCAGCCCGGTCGCGGTCGGGCTGATGCCGAGCCGGATCGGGGGGCTGCCGTGCAGGAGGGCGTTGGTCACCAGCTCGCTGACCAGCAGCACCGTTATGTCGGCCGCGTCGGCGTCGATCCGCCAGCCGGCCAGCTCGCTGGACACCAGGCGCCGGGCGCGTGATACCTGAGTCGGGTCACCGCCCAGCTCGGTCCGCAGCCTCACCAGCACCTCATTTCCGGCACCGGTGAGCCTACTGTGCGGCCTTCCAGAAGGTGGTCAGGACATGCGCGGTGGCGGCCGGATTCTCGGCGGCGGGCGAGTGCGCGGCGTGCGGGATCTCCGCGACGGTGGCGCCCAGACGCGCTGCCATCTCGGCCTGGACCGTCGGTGGCCAGCCATCGTCATCCGCGCCGTAGGCGACGAGCAGCGGAACGTCCACCCGGGCCAGCTCCGCGACCCGATCGGTCTCGGCCAGCAGCTGTTCGGCCAGCCGCAGCAGCGCCAGTGGGTGGTTGGCAACGAACCGCCGGTGCAGGAAGTCCTCGATGTGCGGCGGCGGGGGCGTGGCCTCCGTGGCTGACTCGATCCGGCGCTTGGCGACCCAGATCGACTCGAGGTCCATGGTCGGCAGGGCTTGCACCAGTAGACCGAGGTTGCTCGCCGCCGGGTGCGGGATCGCGGCCGGCCCCGAGTCCAGCAGGGTCAGCGTCGCGAACGCGACGGGGTCGGCGAGCGCGGCGGCCCGGGCCACCAGCCCGCCCAGCGAGTGCCCCACGAGATGCAACGGGCGACCGATCACCCCCGCGAGGGCGAGCACGTCGTCGGCGAGCGCCGCCAGGTCGTACGCCGTGGGCTCGTCGTCACCCGGGGACTCGAACTGTCCTCGCAGGTCGATCGCGGTGACCGGGTGCCCGGCTGCCGCGATCGGTTCCAGGACCGCGATGAAGTCCTCCTTCGACCCGGTGTAGCCCGGGACCAGCAGCACCGGAACGGCCGACCCCACCGGTTCGGCGGAGGCGTCGGCGACCAGCGCTGCGAGCGTCCCGCGGCGAGTGGTGAGCCGCTCGGGCCGTACGCCGGCGGGCAGGTCCAGGAAGGGCGGGGTGCTCACGCCTCGAAACGCTACCCGTCGCCTCTTCTCGCCAGCTGCCGGGATGTGGGCAGAATGGGGCCCATGAGCCGGGTCATCGCTGTCGCGAACCAGAAGGGCGGCGTCGCCAAGACGACGACCGTCGCCTCCCTGGGGGCGGCGCTGGTCGAGCAGGGCCGCAAGGTGTTGCTGGTCGACCTCGACGCCCAGGCCTGCCTCACCTTCTCCCTCGGCCTCGACCCCGAGGTCGTCGAGCTGAGCACCCATGACGTGCTGCTCGGCCGGGTCGGGGCGGCGATGGCCATCCAGCAGACCGAGGACGGGGTCGACGTCCTGCCCGCGACCATCGAGCTGGCCGGCACCGAGGCTCAGCTGCTGACCAAGCCGGGGCGCGAGTTCGCCCTGCGATCGGCCCTCGAGGAGGTGTCCGCGGCCTACGACGTGATCCTGCTCGACTGCTCGCCGTCGTTGGGTGTGCTGACCCTGAATGCACTGACCGCGGCCGACGAGCTGATCATCCCCTTGCAGTGCGAGATGCTCTCCCATCGCGGCGTCGGCCAGCTGCTCGACACCGTCCACGACGTGCAGCGCATCCTCAACCCCAAGCTGCAGGTGCTCGGCGTGCTGCCCACGATGTTCGACGCACGCACCAACCACGCCCGGGCCGTGCTGGCCGACGTGTCCGACCGCTACGGACTGCTGGTGCTCGAGCCGTCGATCCCCAAGTCGGTGCGCTTCGCCGAAGCACCTGCGGCCGGCAGGTCGGTCCTCGTCACCGCCCGCCGCACCCCGGGGGCGGACGCCTACCGCACGCTCGCCGAACGGCTGCTGGCGTGACGGGCGAGGGGTTCGACCGGCTCCGTCGCCGCACCCCGGACGCGTCCGCGAGCGAGACGGCCTTCGGCGACGGCCCACTCGACCCGCAGGGCCGGCGGTCGCTGTTCAGTGTCGCGGCGCAGCCGCCCTCGATGGGGGCGGTGACTGTCGACTGCTCGCGCTGCGGCCGGACGAGCGTCACCACCCCCCGCGAGGTTCTGCCGATGGCGCTGCCTTCCCTCCACCTGCCGCTGGTCAAGCGGGGACACCCGTCATGGATGCGTTGCCCGTCGTGCGGCCGCCGCAGCTGGGTGCGGCTCGGCCTCAAGCTCTGACCGGTACCTAGCCGCCCGGCGGTACCTACTCGGACTGGCTGCCGGGCTCGGGCGTGCTCGACGCGGCCGAGCCGCCGCGGGTGCGACCGCGGCCTCCGCGACGCCTCCTCCGCTTGGCTCCGGTGGGCCGGTCGGCATCGGAGGAGGAGCCGTCCTGGGCCTCACCCTGCGAAGGTGTGTCCGGGCCGGCGTCCGCAGGCTGACCGGCGCGGGTCCGCTGGCGGGAGCGTGACCGGCTCGGTCGCTCTCCACGGTGGCGGTCACCGCCGTCACCCTCGCCGCGGCGGTCCCGGGCTCCCGATCGCGGGGCGGTGTCTCCGGACCGGCCTGCTCCACCGGACCGGCCTGCTCCACCGGACCGGCCTGCTCCACCGGACCGGCCTGCTCCACCGGACCGGCCTCCGCCGCCGGCCGCACGCCCCGTCTCGCCGAGATCCTCGACCTCTTCGGCACCGAGCCCCGCGCGGGTGCGCTTCGACCGTGGCAGCACGCCGGTGACCTCGCGCGGGATCTCCAGCTCCTCGTAGAGGTGGTCCGAGTTCGAGTAGGTCTCCTCGGGCTCGCCGAAGCCGAGGTCGAGCGCCTTGTCGATCAGGGCCCACCGCGGCATGTCGTCCCAGTCGACGAAGGTGATCGCCGTGCCGGACGCGCCGGCCCGCGCCGTACGGCCTATGCGGTGCAGGTAGGTCTTCTCGTCCTCGGGGCACTGGTAGTTGATGACGTGGGTGATGTCCTGTACGTCGATGCCGCGGGCGGCGACGTCGGTCGCGACCAGCACGTCGACCTTGCCGCTGCGGAACGCGCGCAGCGCCTGCTCGCGGGCGCCCTGGCCGAGGTCGCCGTGCACCGCCCCCGAGGCGAAGCCACGGTCGGCCAGCTCGTCGGAGACCTTGGCCGCCGTCCGCTTTGTCCGGCAGAAGACGAGCGTCAGCCCGCGGCCGTCGGCCTGCAGGATGCGGGCCAGCATCTCGACCTTGTCCATCGCATGCGCGCGGAACGCGTGCTGCTCGACGGCCTTGACGGTCTGCCCGTCGTCGTCGGGGTCGACCGCCCGGATGTGCGTGGGGTGGTGCATGTACTGCCGGGCCAGCGCGATCACCTGGCCGGGCATCGTGGCCGAGAACAGCATCGTCTGCCGGCCGGCGGGGATGAGCTTGATGATGCGCTCCACGTCGGGCAGGAAGCCCAGGTCGAGCATCTCGTCGGCCTCGTCGAGCACCAGCACGCGGACGTGCCCGAGGTCGAGGTGGCCCTGCCGGGCCAGGTCGATCAGCCGGCCCGGGGTTCCGACGACGACCTCGATGCCCTTGCGGAGGGCCTCGGTCTGCGGCTCGTAGGCGCGGCCGCCGTAGACCGACAGGATGCGCACGTCGCGGCGGGTGGAGGCCAGCTTGAGGTCACCGGTCACCTGCACGCAGAGCTCGCGGGTGGGTACGACGACGAGGGCCTGCGGCTTGCCGGGAGCGGCCAGGTCGGCGAAACCGTCGTCGGACGGGGCCGTGACCTCCTGGAGAAGGGGGATGGTGAATCCCAGCGTCTTGCCGGTGCCGGTCTTGGCCTGGCCGATGATGTCGTGGCCGTGCAGGGCGACGGGCAGGGTCAGCGACTGGATGGGGAACGGGTGGGTGATGCCGACTGCCTCGAGGGCTTCCACCGTGGCGGGGAGCACTCCGAGCTCGGCGAACGTGGGGATGTTCAGGACGGTGCCTTTCTCGCATCTGTGGCGCGTTCCGGGGCCGCACGCCAGGGAGGCGGGCCGCACGGGGAGGTGCCTGCTGCATGGTCGGAGCCGATCGGTCCTCTGGTGGTTTCGGCGGGCGACCGGGCATCCGTTCGATGGCCCCAGCCTACCGGTCGATACGCTCGAAACCGTGACGGACCACGCAGCGAGCCCGGCCGCCGCCGCCGAGGACCCCTACCACGCGGCAGTGGTGGACCTGCTCGGCGCGCTCGCCTACGGCGAGCTGACCGCCTTCGAGCGGCTGGCTGACGACGCCTCCTTCGCACCGACCATCCGCGACAAGGCGGCGCTGGCCGCGATGGCGGTGGCCGAGTACAACCACTTCGCTCTGCTGCACCACCGTCTGGAGGCGCTCGGCGTCGCCCCGGACGCGGCGATGTCGCCGTTCGTGGAGGCGCTGGAGGCGTTCCACGAGCGCACCGCCCCCGGCGACTGGCTCGAGGGACTGGTGAAGGCCTACGTCGGGGACGGGATCGCCGAGGACTTCTACCGTGAGGTGTCGGTGTTCCTCGACCCGGTCGACCGCGACCTGGTCGTCGAGGTCCTCGAGGACACCGGGCACTCGAAGTTCGCGGTGGACCGGGTGCGGGCCGCGATCGATGCCGACCCGAAGGTCGGCGGCCGGCTGGCGTTGTGGGGGCGCCGGCTGGTGGGTGAGGCGCTCAGCCAGGCCCAGCGGGTGGCCGCGGAGCGCGACGCGCTGGCGTCGTTGCTGGTGGGGGGGCTGGACCGGCCGGGCTACGACCTCGCCGAGGTGGGACGGATGTTCGCCCGCCTCACCGAGAACCACACGAAGCGGATGGCAGCCCTCGGCCTGTCGGCCTGACCGCGGTCCCTACATGGCGCCGAAGCCGACCCGCCTCGTCTCCGGCTCGCCGATCTCGACGTAGGCGAGCTTGTCGGAGGGTACGACGACGCGTCGGCCGTGCTCGTCGGTCAGCGACAGGATGCGACTGTCGCCGGTCAGCGCCGACGAGACGGCCTCGGTGATCTCCTCCGTGGACTGCGTGCTGTCCAGGACCAGCTCGCGGGCGGCGTGCTGGACACCGATCTTGACCTCCACGCGGGACCTCCGGGAAGACGTGCGCACGTTCGATGCGGTCAGGACGGTCAGGCTAGTCGAGGTCAGCCCGGCTCGCCCGTGCGGGGGAACCCGCCGATGCCGCGCCAGGACAGGCTGGCGAGCAGTCGGGCCGCCGCGTCACGGGGGATCGAGCCCTCGGTGGCCAGCCAGTAGCGTGCGGCCACCTGGGCCATGCCGGTGAGCCCCACCGCCAGCAGCTTGGCCTCCTCGGGAGGCAGCCCGGCATCCTCACCGATGACCTCGCTGATCGCGTCGGCGCACTGCGCGGTGACGCCGTCGACCCGGTCACGGACCGCCTGCTGGTTGGTCAGGTCCGACTCGAACACCAGCCGGAAGGCGCCGCCCTCCTCGTCGACGAACCGGAAGTAGGCGGCGATGCTGGCCGCGACCCGCTGCTTGTTGTCGGTCGTGGACGCCAGCGCCTCGCGGACCGCCTCGACCATGGCATCGGTGTGCTGGTCGAGCAGGTCGAGGTAGAGCTCGAGCTTGCCGGGGAAGTGCTGGTAGAGCACCGGTTTGCTGACCCCGGCCCGCTCCGCGATGTCGTCCATCGCCGCGGCGTGGTAGCCCTGCGCCACGAAGACCTCCTGCGCAGCACCGAGCAGCTGCAGGCGGCGAGCCGATCGGGGCAGCCGTGCGCTGCGGGTCCGGGTGTCCGGTGCGGCCGGCACGGCGGCTCCTCGCGTCGCGGGACGGGTCGAGACGTGATCCTACGCGCCGGTAACACCGGGAGGCCCGCTCAGCGGTACTCGTCGTCGCCGAGCCCCACCACCCGCTCCTGCTCGGCCCGGTCGGCGGGGTCCACCTCGTCCGAGCCGCCGTCGGTGTGGAGCTCCTCCTCGTCGAGGACGTCGGTGAGCTGCTCCGCCGCGTCGTCGGGCGGTGTCTCGACGTCGTCGAACGGGCTCTGCGAGATGGTCATCGTCGGCTCCCATCTTCCCCCCGGTGGCCCCGGCCAGCAGCCTAGGGACCGGCGCCACCTGTGCACACCCCGATCCGGTGTGCCGACCCCCGCGGACGTGCCCGGCCTGCGAGACTTGCGACCGTGACCGTGACCGAGCACAGGGAGCTGGTGGCGGCCCTGCTGGCCCTCGAGGGCGTCACGCAGGCCGCCGTCGAGCCCGACGAGAGCGCCGGCCCAGGGACGCTGCGGCTGCAGCTGGACCCCGGCGCCGACGAGGTGCTGGTCGCGGGGGCGGTCAACCGGCTGCTGAGGACCCGATTCGGGCTGGCCGTGGACGCCGACCGGGTGCGGGTCCTGGACGAGCCGGCCGAGCCCGACGAGCCGGCCGAGCCCGCCGCCCCGGCCGAGCCGGCCGAGCCCGACGAGCCCGACGAGCCCGCCGCCCCGGCCGCCCCGAAAATGAACCACGGGACTCCCACGACCCCGACGGCCCCGCCACCCCCCGCGCCGCACGAGCAGCGCCCGCTCCCCACCGTCCAGGTGGCCCGCCCGGGGCGGCTGGCGATCCAGCGGGTCCAGATGGTCTCCGCCGGCATGGGGGTCTCGGCCACCGTGACGCTCGGCCTGGACGGGCGGACGTTCATCGGCAAGTGCGACGGCGCTGCCACCACGACCAGCACCTACCGGTCGGTCGCCGCCGCAACCCTGCGCGCGGTCGAGTCGGTCGTGGCCGACCGCGCGCGCTTCGACGTCGAGCACGTCGAGGTGGCGGCCACCGGTCCGGAGCGCACGGTGCTGGCGGTCGTGAGCCTGCTCACCGACCGGGGTAGCGAACGGCTCTCGGGTGCGTCGGTGGTCCGTGACGACGTGCGCCAGGCGGTCATCCGGGCGGTGCTGGCCGCGGTCAACCGACGGCTCGAGCCGCTGCTGGACACCCCGTGACCGAGGTGGACGTCCGCCCTCCGTGGCCGGGTGCTCCCGCCGCCGCGGGCAGGGCCGAGATCTACGTACGCCGGGCCGCGCCCACCGCCGACGGTGCCGAGCCGGCGGTGCTCGTCCACGGCCTGGGCGGCGCCTCGACCAACTGGACCGACCTGATGGGGTTGCTGCAGGACCGGATCGACGCCGTGGCGCCGGACCTGCCCGGCTTCGGCTGGTCTCCGCCGCCCGACGACGCGGACTACTCCCTCGGGGCGCATGCCCGGGTCGTCACGCGCCTCATCGAGGACGGGGGCCGCGCACCGGTGCACCTGATGGGCAACTCGTTGGGCGGCACCGTGTCGACGCTCGTCGCCGCCGCCCGCCCCGACCTGGTCCGGACCCTGACCCTGGTCTCCCCGGCGCTGCCGGTCTACCTGCCGCGCGCGTCCAACGCGCATCTACCGGCGCTGGCCGCGCCGTTCGTCGGGCAGCGGCTGGCTCGCCGGCTGGGACGTTTCCCGGTCGAGCAACGGGTACGGGCGACGCTCGCGCTGTGCTTCGCCGACCCGTCGACCGTGCCGGCGCAGCGCGTCCGGGAGGCGGTCGAGGAGGCATCCCGGCGGGCCCGGCTGCCCTACGAGTCCGACGCGATGCTGGCATCGCTGCGGGGCCTGCTGTCGGCGTACTTCCGACGCGGTGCGGCCTCGCTGTGGGCCACCGCGGGGCGGGTGCAGGCACCGACCCTGCTGGTCTACGGGCAGCGTGACCGGCTCGTCGACCCGCGAACCGCGATGCGCGCGGCCCGGACGTTCCCTGCGAACCGGTTGCTCGTGCTGCCCGACAGCGGCCACGTCGCGCAGATGGAACACCCCGAGGTGGTGGCACAGGCCGTCCGCCGCCACCTGGTCCGCGGCCGGGTCGCTGCCGGCTGAGTACGAACCCGACGGCACTAGTCATGTATCTACGATCCGCTATAGTGCCAGGGTGATCGATGGGTTGGCTGGTTCGTTGCTACGCGAGGCACGGCGTCGTGCACGGTTGTCCCAGGTGGAGCTGGCCCGCCGAGCGAGTGTCGCCCAGAGCGTGGTGAGCGCCTACGAGTCCGGTGCGCGTCAGCCGTCGCTGCCGACACTGGCGCGGCTGGTGTCAGCCACGGGTCTAGACCTCGACGTGCGCGTGCGTCGTCCGCCGTCCGGGCTAAGCCGCCTCAGCGGTCCACTGGGACGACGCCTACGCAAGCACCGCAGGCGAGTCCAGCGCATAACGACCGCTCACGGGCTGTCGAACGTGCGGGTATTCGGCAGCGTGGCCCGCGGGGAAGACACGACTGACAGCGACATCGACCTTCTCGTGGACGTGTCCGCCGGGGTCGGCCTGATCGGTATGGCGCGGTGTCAACACGACCTCCAGTCGCTGCTGGATGCGCAGGTCGACCTGGTCCCGGCCGATGACCTCAAGCCCGGTGTCGCCCGTTCGGTGCTGGCTGAGGTCGTCGCGCTGTGAGTCGTCACGACCGCCAACGGCTCGAGGACATCCGCGCCGCGATGGAGGCCATCCACGGCCATCTGCAGCGGGGCAGCCTCGCTGACGGGCTGGTATTTGATGCGGTCCGAGTCAGGCTCATCGAGATTGGCGAGGCCGTCAAGTCATTGCCTGCTGACCTGTTGGACCGTGAGCCACGGATCCCGTGGCCAGAGGTCGCAGGCATGCGCGACCGGCTCGCCCACCGCTACTTCGACACCTCCCACGCGATTCTGCAGGCGACAGTGGACAACGATCTGCCAGAACTCGAAGCCGCGCTGGAGAACCTCATGGCCATGGTCGACGACAGCTGATCCCCGACAGGCAGGCCCCGCAACCGGAAGGACCGCGTACCCGTTGGCCACAACCCGCGGTTCGATGTCACGGGCCGTACGATCGCAAGGTGGGCCGGGAGCGTGTCGTCCGTCTGGTTCGCGTCGCTACGGGGGTCACGCTGCCCTACGTCGAACAGGGCGATCCGTCGGGCACGGCCGTCCTGCTGCTGCACCCATGGGGCGAGTCGGCGCGCTGCTTCGACCGGCTCGTCGCATTGCTACCGCCGTCGCTGCATGTGCTGGCGATGGACCAACGTGGCCACGGTGACGCGGACAAGCCGGCCGGTGGGTACGAGCTGGCGTCGTTCGCCGCGGACGTGCAGGCCTTCATGGACGCTGCCTGCCTTCCCTCCGTCGTGCTGGTGGGTTCGTCCAGCGGTGGCTACGTTGCCCAACAGGTGGCCGTCGACAACCCCAGCCGAGTGGCCGGTCTCGTCCTGGTCGGGTCACCGCGCAGCCTCCAAGGCCGTCCGGCGTTCGCGGACGATGTCGAGCGGCTCACCGACCCGGTCGACCCGACGTGGGTCCGGGAGTCGCTTACCTGGTTTCCCCGCTTTCACGACGTGCCGGACTGGTACGTCGAGGACCGGGTCCAGGACGGCCTCCGGATGCCCGCGCACGTGTGGCGCGAGACTCTGACCGGACTCATCACCGCACCGGCCCCGACCGAGACCGGAACGATCACCGCGCCCACCCTCATCATCTGGGGTGACCGCGACGACCTCCTGCCCGGACAGGACCAGCAGGCCCTGGCCGCCGCGATCCCGGGCTCGCATCTCGTCGTGTACGAGAACACCGGCCACCTCGTCCTGTGGGAACAACCGGCCCGGGTGGCCGCAGACCTGACCCGCTTCGCGGAGAACGTGCCGACCTGACTCCAGGCCCGCCACCTGAAGATATGCAGGTCGCTCCCGGCCACGTGGCGGCAGAATGGTGAGTGGTCGCGGAGGTCCGCGTGATCACATCGTGCCCACCTTGGTGACCTCCTGGAGAGCACCGATGGATCGTTGCCCGCACGGCAGACCCTGGTGGCTCGTGGCCGTGACGTTGGCGTTGGTCGCGGCGTGCGCAGGTTCGCCGGGCGGCTCCGGCGCGGACGGAGACCGAGGGAAAGGCGGGTCCGAGGCCTCCACGACCGCACCAGAGTCCGGGGTTTCGGCGGAGGAGCGTGTCGCGGCCGCGGTCGATTCGTATCGGGAGGGCGACGCCACTGGTGCCAGCGAGGACGTCAGGGCCGTCCTGGTGACGGTCGGGGGGCGCCCGTTGCTCGAGCGGTACTACGACAGTTCCGCCGAGGCGACGAGCGGCGTGTTCTCGGTGACGAAGAGTGTCATGTCGATCCTGGTGGGGATCGCCTTGGACGAGGGCGACCTGGGCAACGTCGAGCAGACGCTCGCCGAGCTGTTGCCCGATTACGCCGCGACAATGGCGCCGGAGGTCGCCGGAACCACGTTGCGACAGGTCCTGACGATGACGGCCGGGTTGCCAGCAGACCCCCCGGGATCAAACCCGCTCCCCTTCGAAACGGCCGAGGATTCGATCGCCGCCATCGTGTCCGGCAGGCTCGTACAGCCGCCTGGGGAGGGCTTCGCGTACGCCAGTGCCGGCTCGCATCTGCTCTCCGCGATCCTGGTCGAGGCGACCGGTCGCTCCGTTCTGAACTACGCGCGGGAGAAACTGTTCGACCCACTGGGCATCAGTACCGATCCTGCCGCGGAGCCCCTTGCAGTCATCGAAAACCTGCCGGTCTACGAGGCGGCATCCTTCGCGTGGCCCGTCGACCCGCAAGGACTGCATCTCGGAC
>JBOGDY010000014.1:0-19295 GCA_050742955.1 Actinomycetes bacterium
GTTCGACGGCGGGCCGGCCAGCTCGCCGGCATCGCCGCGCTGACCGGGCGAGAGGTTCCGCCGCCCGGCGCGGCCGTGGTGTCGGTGCTCATCGGCGAGCCGGGCCGGGCCGCGGCGGCCGCTGCCGCGCTGCTGGAGCGGGGCGTGCGGGTGGGCTGCTTCCGACCGCCCTCGGTTCCCGACGGCGTGTCCCGGCTGCGGCTCACCGCGCGCGCCGACCTGACGGACGGCGACCTGCAGACGCTGCGGTCGGCCCTCGCTCAGCCTCCTGATCTCGGTGCGGCTGCACCTTCTCCCGCGCCGCGCTGACCCGCCTCCGCGGCGGGTCAGCTGCGCTGCAGCGTGCGGATCGTCCGCATGGCGACCGACAGGGTCGCGAGGTCGAACTTCTCGCTGGACACGATCTCCGACAGAGTCCCCTGCGCCCGCGCCACGCCCTCGGCGTTCTGCTCCTCCCAGTGGCGGATCCGCTCGGCCGGCGGGTCGGTCGACGAGCTCGACGAGAGTACGTCCGACGTCAACCCGGCCAGCGCGGCGTAGAGGTCGTAGCGCAGCGCCGACCGCGCCAGCGACCGCCACCGGTCGTCCCGCGGCAGTGCCGTGATGCGCGTGAGCATCTTGTCCACGTCGATGCGGTCCGAGATGGCGAAGTAGACGGCGGCCACCTCCTCGGCCGGCAGCTTCTCGGCCGCCGCGATCTCCACGACGTCCAGCAGCGAGAACGAGTCGAGCAGACCGGCCGCCCGCACGGCGAGGTCCTCGGGCACCCCGAGGCCCTCGAACTCGGCGGCGCGCATCCGCAGGCGCTCCACCTCGGCGCCCACCAGGAGGTCCGGGATCTGCGGGACGAGCACACTCACGTCGGGCCGGAAGTGCTCGATCTCGGCCTGCACGTCCAGGCTCGCCCGACGCGACTGCAGCAGCCACCTGGTGCTCCGGTCGAGCAGCCGCCGGCCCTCCAGGTAGAGCATCGACTGGATGTCTGTCGGCAGCCGGTTGTCGAGGGCCTCGATCTGGTTCCAGTAGTCCTCGAAGCTGAACACCTCGCGCACCAGCGCGTAGGCGCGGGCGATCTCCAGCGGGCTGGCTCCGGTCTCCTCCTGGGCACGGAAGACGTAGGTCGACCCGGCGCGGTTGACGAGGTCGTTGCTCACCCACGTGGTGACGATCTCCCGTCGCAGCGGGTGTTCGCCGAGGCGGTGGCCGAACCGCGCCACCATCTGCTCGGGGAAGTACCGGCCCAGCGCGCCCTGGAACCATGACTCGTCGGGCAGCTCGGTCTCGAGGATCGTGGCCGTGAAGGTGATCTTCGAGTAGGCGGCCAGGACCGCCAGCTCGCTCGAGGTCAGGCCCTGTCCCGCCGCCGCTCGGCGCTCCAGCGCGCTGTCAGTGGGCAGGAACTCCAGCTCCCGGTGCAGCTCGCCCGCGGCCTCAAGGCTGCGGATGAACCGCTGGTGGACGCTGAGCATCGCCGACGCCTGCGACCGGCCGTTGCCCAGCAGCACGTTCTGCTCGTAGTTGTTGGTGAGCACCAACCGCGCCACGTCCGGGGTCATCGCCACCAGCAGCTCGTTGCGCTGCTCGGCGGAGAGCCCGCCCTCGCGCACCAGCTGGTCGAGCAGGATCTTGATGTTGACCTCGCGGTCGGAGGTGTCCACCCCGGCCGAGTTGTCGATGGCGTCGGTGTTGATCCGGCCGCCCGCCAGGGCGTACTCGATGCGACCCAGCTGGGTGAGGCCGAGGTTCCCGCCCTCACCGACCACCTTGGCGCGCAGGTTCCCGCCGTCGACGCGGATGGCGTCGTTGGCCTTGTCGCCGACGTCCGCGTTCGACTCGGTCGATGCCTTGACGTAGGTGCCGATGCCGCCGTTCCAGAGCAGGTCGACGGGCGCGGCCAGGATTGCTCGCAGCACCTCCGCCGGGGCCACGGGCGTCGCTGCGGAGGGAAGGCCGAGCGCGGCACGGGCCTCCCGCGAGAGGGGGACGGACTTGGCCGTCCGGGCGTAGACCCCTCCACCCGCGGAGATGAGCGACGGATCGTAGTCGGCCCACGACGACCGGGGCAGGTCGAAGAGCCGTCGGCGCTCCGCGTAGGCCGTCGCCGCGTCCGGCGACGGGTCGATGAAGATGTGCCTGTGGTCGAAGGCGGCGACCAGGCGGATGTGGCGCGACAACAACATGCCGTTGCCGAAGACGTCACCGGACATGTCTCCGATGCCGATGACCGTGAAGTCCTCGCTCTGGGCATCGACGCCCAGCTCGCGGAAGTGTCGCTTCACCGACTCCCACGCGCCACGGGCGGTGATGCCCATCGCCTTGTGGTCGTAGCCCGCGGAGCCACCGGAGGCGAAGGCGTCACCGAGCCAGAAGCCGTAGTCGAGCGCCACGGCGTTGGCGATGTCGGAGAACGTCGCCGTGCCCTTGTCGGCGGCCACGACGAGGTAGGAGTCGTCCCCGTCGTGGCGGACCACACCGGCCGGGGGCACGACGGTGCGGCGACCTTCGACGTTGACCAGGTTGTCGGTGACGTCCAGCAGGCCACCGACGAAGGTGCGGTAGCAGTCGATGCCCTCGGTCAGCAGGGCCTCGCGGTCCGCCGACGTGTCCCCGGTCACCACCGGCGGCCGCTTGACCACGAATCCACCCTTCGCGCCGACCGGCACGATGACCGCGTTCTTCACCATCTGGGCCTTGACCAGGCCCAGCACCTCGGTGCGGAAGTCCTCGCGGCGGTCGCTCCAGCGCAGCCCGCCCCGCGCCACGGGACCGAACCGGAGGTGTACGCCCTCGACCCGCGGGCTGTAGACCCAGATCTCGAACCGCGGTCGCGGCTGGGGCAGGTCAGGCACCTGCTTGGGGTCGAGCTTGAAGGACACGTAGGGCTTGGGGGTGCCGTCGGGACGCGTCTGGAAGTAGTTGGTGCGCAGCGTGGCGCGGATGACGCCCAGGAACGACCTCAGGATGCGGTCCTGGTCGAGGCTCGCGACGGCGTCGAGCGCGCCTCCGATCTCCTCGACGAGGCCCTCCACGACCTCGGCGGAGGCGGACTCGTACGCCGGGTCGAACCGCGCTTCGAACAGCCTGACGAGCAGCCTCGCGATCGGCACGTTCGAGGTCAGGCACTCCTGCAGATAGTCCTGGCTGAAGGTCGAGCCGCCCTGGCGGAGGTACTTGGCGTAGGCGCGCAGCACCATCGCCTGCCGCCAGGTCAGCCCGCCGCGCAGCACCAGGGCGTTGAACCGGTCGCTCTCCGCCGCGCCGGACCAGACGGCCGCGAACGCATCCTGGAAGAGGGTGCGGGCATCGTCGCCGGGCACCTCGCCGGACGGCGTGTAGCGCAGCCCGAAGTCGTAGACCCACGCCGTCTGCCGGCCGGCGCGGTCCACGTGGTAGGGCCGCTCGTCGATGACCTCCACGCCCATCTCCTGCAGCAGCGGAAGCACGTGGGACAGCGAGACCGGCTCACCGACGTGGAAGAGCTTCAGGCGACGCTCGCCGGGCCCGGCTCCCGGCGGCTGGTAGAGGCTGAGGTCGATATCGCCGTCGACCCGTAGCTTCTCCAGCCGGTGCACGTCGGCGACCGCCTCCGACGCCGGAAGGTCCTCCTTGTAGGCCTCGGGGAATGCGGTGCCGTAGACCCCGGCCAGCTCGCGCGCCCGGTCCGGGTCACAGCTTGCGGCGAGCTCGTCGGCGAAGTCGTCGTCCCACGAGCGGGTGGCCTCGACAAGCCGTCGCTCGACGCTGGCCGGCTCGACGTCGGGCACGCCCCTGGTCGGGTCGACGCGCACGACGAAGTGCAGGCGCGCGAGGACCGACTCCGAGACCAGCGTCGTGTAGTCGACGCTGTGGCCCTCGAACGCGTCGAGGAGGATCTCCTCCATGGCCTGCCGTACCTGGGTGGTGTATCGGTCGCGGGGCAGGTAGACGAGGCAGGACATGAACCGGCCGTAGTCGTCGCGGCGCAGGAACAGCCGCAGCTGACGGCGCTCCTGGAGGTGCAGGACGCTCACCACGATGGGTTCCAGGTCGGCGACCGAGATCTGGAACAGCTCGTCCCGGGGGTAGGTCTCCAGGATCTGCAGCAGGTCCTTGCCCGAGTGGCTGGTGGCCGTGAACCCGCTGCGCGTCCGCACCTCGGCGGCCTTGCGCCGCAGCACCGGGATGCGCTGGATGCTCTCGTTGTAGGCCGCGGACGTGAACAGCCCGAGGAACCGGCGCTCGCCCACGACCTCGCCGGCGTCATCGAACACCTTCACCCCGACGTAGTCGAGATAGGCAGGCCGGTGCACGGTGGACCGGCTGTTGGCCTTGGTGAGGACCAGCAGGCGAGGCTCACGGACCCGTTCCCGGACCGCGGCCGGCAGCCGTCCATGCCCCGGCGTCTTCGGCGGGTCCGACCGCAGGATGCCCAGCCCCGACCCGGGGATCGCGTCCAGGCGCTCCGCCCCGTCCTCGGTGACGAGGACGTACTCGCGGTAGCCCATGAACGTGAAGTGGTCGTCGGCCAGCCACCGCATCAGCTCGGTGGCCTCGGCCGCCTCCTGCGGCGCGACCCCTGCGGGGGCCGCGTCGGCAAACCCCTCGGCGATCTTCAACGCGGACGACCGCATCTTCGGCCAGTCCTCGACCGCCTCGCGGACGTCACGCAGGACCCGCTGCAGATCGGTCGCGAGCCCCTCTCGCTCGGCTTCGTCGGGCTCACGGTCGATCTCGACGTGCATCCACGACTCGACCTCGGCATCGCTCGACGAGTCCGGCGGCCTCCAGGTGTTGCACACCTCCAGCAGCGCGCCGGTGACGTCGCGGCGGACCACGAGCTGCGGGTGCACGACGAGGTGGATCGCCCGGTCGTGCCGGCTCAGCTCGGCGGTCACCGAGTCGACCAGGAAGGGCATGTCGCTGCAGACGACCTCGACCACCGTGTGACGGGCCGACCCTCCTCCGGCGTCGGCGTCCGGTGTGAACACCCGCACGGCTGCGGTGCCCTGCGGTCGGCTCCCGGCCAGCTCGCGGTGCGACAGCGCCATGGCGGCCACGTCGGCCGGGGACCGGCTGGTCAGGTCCTCGGTGGCCACGTGCCGGAAGTAACGGCGGAGGAACGAGACGACCTCGTCGGGTGACTCACCGAGAGCTCCCGGTTCGAGCGCGACGGCCCGCGCCGCCTCCTCGAGAAACGTCTCCTTGGCCTGCTCGATCCGGTTGAGCCCAACCACCGTGTCCGACATCATCGTCACCGCTCCCCGGGGAACCTGCGCCCCCGGCCCGCTCCGTTTGGCGTGCCCAACCGACCCTAGCGCTCGATCGGTTGGGTGTGGCCTAGAGATGCGAGCGGAGCTCCCAGAGGACGGGGTAGTACTGCAGGCCGAGCCGACCCCGCAGGTAGGGCGCGCCCGAGGACCCCCCGGTGCCCGACTTGGTGCCGATCTGCCGCTCCACCATCGTGACGTGCCGCGAGCGCCACAGGGCGGCGTTCTCGTCGTGGTCGAGCAGGCGCTCGGCCAGCTCCCAGATCTCACCGTGGGTGGCCCGGTCACGGGCGACCTCCAGCAGCGACTCGGTCAGCTGCTGGTCGTCGTCGGCGGGCAGCCCGGCACGCCGGACCACGCCGACGAAGGCATTCCAGAGTGACGGCTCGGCCAGCCGCCGCTCCAGCCGGGCGTGCTCCTCGTCCGTGAGGCCGCGGAACCGGGCGAGGAAGCCGGGGTCCTTGGCCCCGGACAGGAACTCCAGCTCGCGGAACTGCACGCTCTGGAAGCCGCTGGCCGGCGAGAGCTTCTCGCGGAAGCCCAGGAAGTCCTGGGGTGTCATGGTCTCGAGCACCGCGACCTGCTGGATCAGCACGCCCTCGATGGTGTCGACGCGGGCCAACAGGTGGCGCGCCCACCACAGGTCACCCGACGACATGGCGTCGCGCGCCGCCGTGAGCTCGTGGAGCAGCAGCTTGAACCACAGCTCGTAGACCTGGTGGATGGTGATGAACAGCAGCTCGTCGTGGGCGGGCGGGTCGGACTCGAGCCGCTGCTGGTCCAGCAGCTCGTCGACACGCAGGTAGGACCCATAGGTCAGCCGCGCCCCCTGCTCGCCGAAATGCCGGTCGAGCTGCTGGTCCTCGGACGGCCCGTCGTTGGTGTCGGTCACGCCGACACCCTAGTGACGGCTACTCCCGCCGGGACGGCTCAGCCCATGTGCGGGTAGCGGTAGTCCTTCGGCGGCACGAAGGTCTCCTTGATGGATCGGGTGCTGGTCCACCGCCGCAGGTTCTGCGGTGCGCCCGCCTTGTCGTTGGTGCCGCTGGCCCGTCCGCCGCCGAACGGCTGCTGCCCGACGACGGCACCGGTCGGCTTGTCGTTGACGTAGAAGTTCCCGGCCGCGAAGCGGAGGAACTCGGTGGCGTGCGCGACTGCGCCGCGGTCCTGGGCGATGATCGCACCGGTCAGGGCGTAGGGCGCGACCGACTCCATCTGCGCCAGCATCGACTCGTAGTCACCGTCGTCGTAGACGTGCACACCGAGGATGGGCCCGAAGTACTCGGTCGTGAAGATCTCGTTCTCGGGGTCGGTCGACTCGAGAACGGTGGGCCGGACGAACCATCCCTGGCTGTCGTCGTAGGTGCCGCCGGCGACCACCATCACGGTGTCGTCGCCCTTGGCACGCTCGATCGCCTTCTTGTGCTTGGCGAAGGCCCGCTCGTCGATGACGGCGCCCATGAAGTTGGACAGGTCGGTCACGTCGCCCATCGCGATGCCGTCGACCTCTGCGGCGAGGTCGTCCCGGAGCCGACCCCAGATGCTGCGCGGCACGTAGGCCCGCGAGGCGGCCGAGCACTTCTGGCCCTGGAACTCGAAGGCCCCCCGGACCATCGCGGTGCGCAGCACGTCGACGTCGGCGGAGGGGTGGGCGACGATGAAGTCCTTGCCTCCGGTCTCACCGACGACGCGGGGATAGGCATGGTAGGACGAGATGTTCTCGCCCACCTGGCCCCACAGACGCTGGAACACCGCCGTCGAGCCGGTGAAATGGATGCCGGCAAGGGCCGGATCGGTCAGGGCGACCTCGGAGACCGGGGCGCCGTGCCCGGTCAGCATGTTGATGACGCCGGGCGGCAGGCCCGCCTCCTCGAGCAGGGCCATCACCAGGTGGGCGGCGCACTGTTGCGAGGGGGCCGGCTTCCAGATCACCACGTTGCCCATCAGCGCCGGGGCGGTCGGCAGGTTGCCGGCGATCGCGGTGAAGTTGAAGGGCGTGATCGCGTAGACGAAGCCCTCCAGCGGTCGATGGTCTGTGCGGTTCCAGACGCCGGGGCTGGACTGCGCCTGCTCGGCGTAGATCTGCGCGGCGAACGCGACGTTGAAGCGCCAGAAGTCGATCAGCTCGCAGGCCGCGTCGATCTCGGCCTGCGTCGCGGTCTTCGACTGGCCGAGCATGGTGGCGGCGTTGAGCCGGGCCCGCCACGGGCCGGAGAGCAGGTCGGCGGCCTTGAGCAGGACCGCCGCACGGTCGTCGAACGTCCGGGCCCGCCAGGCCGGTGCCGCCTCCTTGGCCGCGGCGATGGCGGCACGCGCGTCGTCGGGGCCGGCGCTGCCCATGGTGCCGAGCACGTGGTGGCGGTTGTGCGGCTGGACGACGTCGATGGGCTCACCGGCGGCGAGCCGGTGCTCCCCGCCGATGGCCTGGGTCAGCTCGCGGTGCTCGCTGGCCATGCTCTTGAGCGTGCTCTCCAGCTCGGCCCGTTCCGGGCTGCCCGGCGCATAGCTCTTGACCGGTTCGTTGACCGGGACGGGGACCTTGGTGGCGGCATCCATGAGGCTCATGGTGGCACGCCCCGGCCAGGTGCGGCGACCCGCCGGACGGCCAGTCAGGTCTCCAGCTCGACGAGCGCGTTGAGCTCCTGGACGGCGTACCACGCGAGCTCGTGGGCCTCGGCACCGTCCAGGGCGAAGAGGGCGTCCTCGTCGCCGTCGTCGGCGGCGGCCAGCGCCGAGACCCCGGCCCGGACGTCGGCCTCGGCGTCGTGGTCGTCCACGTGGGCCGAGACGACGGCGGAGAGGGGGACCGGACCGTCGAGCCGGACCGCGGCCCGGTCCAGATCGGGGGCAGGCCTGGCGGCACCGTCCGGCACGTCGGCCGCGAGCACGACGCGACGGGCCGGCGCCGCCGCGTCGTCGGCGAGCAGCCGCAGCGATGCCCGCGCCGCGGCCGAGGTCGCGACGTACTCGAGCTCCTCCTGGTCCCCCTCGGCATACCACTCGCGCAGGGACCCGGTGACCGCGTAGGCGACGTCCTGGTCCACCGAGCCCGCCTCGAGCACCGCGCCGAGCCGGGTCAGGGTGACCGGTAGATAGACGCGCATCTAGCGCGCCACGACCAGGTCGTCCGGGCGCGGGTCGCGCAGTGCGGCCTCGCTGGTGCGAAGGGACGTGTCGAGAACCGCGAGGCGCCGTGAGGGGTCCATCATGTTCGCGCCGATCGTCGCGAGGTCCTCGGGCCCCGGCGTCAGCACGGTGATCGAGGCGCCGCTGCTGCTGACCTTGGCCGCCTCGCGCAGCAGCCGCCGGGTGACCTGGCGACGGACCCGGCGCTCCAGCCGAGCCGCCACCCGCCGCGGCCGGTCGGTCACGAAGGAGGCCATCGGGGCGAGCACGTAGACCTCGTCGAGCCCCTCGCGGGCCACCAGGTCGACGCTGGTGGTCGAGCAGGCGCCCCCGTCGACATAGCGTCGCCCGCCGATCCGAACCGGTGCGTACCAGCCCGGGATGGCGCAGGAGGCCATCACGGCCTCGTCGAGCACGGCCGGAGGAGAGCCGTCACGGCCGAATGCGACCCGACGCCCGCTGTCGTAGTCCATGGCCACGACCCACACCCCGTCGCGGGGCACCCAGCCGCCCTCACCGGCGACCGAGCCGACCATGCGGCCGACCTCGGCCAGCGTCCCGGTGCCCTGCGGGGTCAGCGCAGCGAGCACGGCCAGCGGCGGCACCCGGCGCGGGTGCCCGACCGTGCGCCGCAGCAGCGCCGGCGAGCCGACCGCCAGCCGGGGCCGCGTCGGCACCGCTCCCCCGGTGGCCCGGTCGTAGTCCCAGTCGATCCCGACCTCGTGGGGCAGCGGCAGGCCGCGCTGGTGGTCACGCAGGTCCTGGGCGGTGAGGCCGGCGCCGAGCAGTGCGGCGAGCACCGCGCCGGCAGAGGTGCCGACGATGACGTCGGCCTCGTGCGGGCCGAAGCCCTCCACCCGCGAGATCGCGTCCAGGGCGCCGATCGACCACGCGGCTCCCAGCACGCCGCCGGCGCCGAGCACCACGCCCCGTCGCGTCGGGCGTGGCCGGCTCATCGCACGGTCGCCACGAGCTCGCCCAGCGAGTCGGCCAGGCACTGCGCCAGCACCGCCACGTCGGACATCGCGTCCCGGTCCGCGTTGAGGCCGAAGTAGACGCCACCGTCGTAGGACGTGACGCCGATGCTGACCGACTGGCCCCTGGCCAGGGGCACGACCGGGTAGGCCGCGAGCATCCGCGCCTCGCCGATGTAGAGCGGCTGCTGCGGCCCTGGCACGTTGGTCACCACGAGGTTGAACCAACGCTTCGACAACCCGCTGGCGACGCGGGCCCCCAGCGAGTGCAGGGTCGGTGGGGCGAAGCCGGCGATGCCCGCGAGGGCCTGCGCACCGATCGCCTGGCCGGTCTCCTTGTGAGCCGCCATGCGGTAGGACACCTGGTGCAGGCGCATGACGGCGCTGGGCTCGCCCACCGGCAGGTCGACGAGGTAGGACGCGACCCGGTTTCCGGTAGGCCCCGGCCCGTCGTCCGTGCGCACGCTGACCGGCACCATCGCCCGCACCGTCGTGCTGGTGCTGACCTTCTCGCCCCGGGTCATCAGCCACGACCGGAGGGCCCCGGCCACCACCGCCAGCACGACGTCGTTGACCGTGCCGCGATGTGCCTTGCGGATGCTGCGGAAGTCGTCGAGGTCCATCCTCGCCGTCGCGTAGCGTCGCTGCTCGCCGATGTCGGCGTTGAGCGGGCTCTCAGGCGCCGCGCGGGCCGCCGTGCTGGCCGCGGCGACGAGACCGCCCGCCATGCCGGCCAGCCGGCCGGCGGTGTGGCGCATGTCGGTGAACCCTCCGCGCAGGGTGTCCAGAGCGGCCGTCGGCCTGCGCATGGTCTCGGCCACGGCGCCCGCCAGGAGCTCCACCGCGGACGGCTCGCGGGCCGGCCGCCAGGCGTCGGGTGGAGCGTCGCGGCCGTCGGGCGTGGTGTCGAGGATGACCTGGGCGATGTCGACCGCGGCGACGCCGTCGACCATGGCGTGGTGGGTCTTGCTGATGATCGCGAACCGGTTGTCCGCGAGCCCCTCGACGACGTACATCTCCCACAGGGGACGGTGGCGGTCGAGCTGACGGCTCTGCACCCGGGCCACGAGCTCGTAGAGCTGCTCGTCGGTGCCCGGTCGCGGCAGGGCGGACCGGCGCACGTGGTAGCCGATGTCGAAGTGCTCGTCGTCGACCCACACCGGGTTGGCGATGCGGCCCGGCACCCAGCGGATCCGCTGCCGGTAGCGGGGGACGAACGCGATCCGGTCGGCGATCAGGTCGACCAGCCGGTCGTGGTCGAGGCCACCCTCCGGCGCCTGGAAGACGGCCACCCCACCGACGTGCATCGCCGTGGTGGGCTCCTCGAAGTAGAGGAAGGACACGTCCAGGGGACTCAACCGGTCAGCCACCGCCGGAAACACCTCCGATCAGCTGTGGACCTTCGGCCCCATCGTGGCACGACCAAGGTCATCGGACCTGCGGGACCGGTCCAGGGACCCCGCCTGAGCGCCCTACAGTTGGGCGGAGAACCCGACGCAGCCCAGGAAGAAGCCCCACCCGTGACCCGACGTACCGTTCTGCCGCTCCTGCTCGCCGTGGCGCTGGCCACGGGCGGCTGCGCATCGGGGGACAACGCCCCCGAGGCCGCCACGACGGCGTCCGCTCCGGCCACGTCGACCCCACAGTCCTCGGGGACCACGCCCGGGAGCCCGTCGTCATCGGCTACCCCGGACCGGGTCAACGGCACGGAGGTCGTGGTCGCCGTCAAGGACGGCAAGGTCTCACCGAAGCCACACCGGGTGAAGATCAGCATGGGGACGCGGGTGCGCCTGCTGGTCACGAGCGATGTCGACGACCAGGTGCATGTGCACGGCTACGAGCTGGAGAAGGAGCTGCCCGCGGGCCAGACGGTCACGGTCAAGTTCGTCGCCGACCAGGCCGGGCTCTACGAGGTCGAGACGCACGACAGCGAGCTGACCCTGCTCCAGCTCGAGGTGCGGTGACGGGCTCGGGCACGATCCTCGCGCACGGCGTCGGGGGTCGCGAGGACCTGCCGATCCCGTTCAGCTATGCGGTGACCGGTGCGGTCCTCGCGATCATCGTGTCCTTCGTCGCGCTCGGCCTGCTGTGGCGCGAGCCCCGCCTCCGCGGCAACGACGCGGGCCGCGCGATCCCCGACGGCATCGCCCGCGTCCTCGACGGGCGTGGGGTCCGCGTCGGGCTCCGGCTGCTGGGGGTGCTCGCCACGGCGTACGTCGGTCTCGCCGCCGTCGCCGGGCGCGACGACGCCCTGAACCCGGTGCCCGGCGCGGTCTACGTGCTCTTCTGGATCGGCGTGCCGCTGCTGTCGGTGTTGCTGGGCCCGGTGTGGAAGCTGGTCAACCCGCTGCGGTCGGTGCACTGGGCGCTCTCGCGCGCGCTCGGCACCCGGCCGGAGCAGGGACTGGCGCCGCTGCCGGCGACGGTCGGCTACTGGCCGGCGGCCGCCTGGCTGCTGTCCTTCGTGTGGCTCGAGCTGGTGGCGCCGGACAACACGTCGCTGCCGGTCCTGCGCATGTTCTTCGCCATCTACCTCGCCGTGCATCTGCTCGCCGCAACCTACTGGGGGTCGCGGTGGTTCGACCGGGGCGACGGCTTCGAGGTCTACTCCTCCCTCGTCGGCCGGCTGTCGCCGCTCGGCCGGCGCTCGGACGGCAGGCTGGTGCTGCGCAACCCCCTCGACGGCGTCGCCGGGACGCCCGAGGAGCCGGGGCTGTTCGCCGTGGTGGGCGTGCTGCTGGGCTCGACGGCCTACGACTCGCTGTCGAGCTCCCCGTGGTGGATCACCCTCGTGCAGGACAGTCCGCTGTCGTCGACGCTGACCGAGACCGTCGGCCTGGTCGCGGTGGTGGCCGTGGTGACCGGCGCGTTCTCGGCGGCCGCCGCGCTGAGCGGCCTCGGCACGAGGGAGCCGGCCGTGGCGCTGGGACGGCACTTCGCGCACTCGATCGTCCCCATCGTGGTCGGCTACGTGATCGCGCACTACTGGTCGCTGCTGGTCCTCATCGGGCAGCAGACGGTGATCCAGCTCTCCGACCCGCTCGGCACCGGGGCCGACTGGCTGGGCACCGGCGACCGCGCCATCGACGCCCGGCTCGTCGACCCGACGCTCACCGCGTACATCCAGGTCACGGCGGTGATCGTGGGCCACGTGCTCGGTGTGGTGCTGGCCCACGACCGGGCGGTGCGGGTGCTGCCGCGCCGGCACGTGGTCGCCGGCCAGGTGCCGCTGCTGGTGCTGATGGTCGGCTACACCGTCGGCGGCCTGACCCTGCTCTTCGCCGCCTGAACCGGCTCGGTGGTCCCGCGGTTCAGTCGCGGAGGCGGAGGTCGAAGAGGGCCTCCAGCTCGGTGGCGGTCTCGTCGTACGACGTGTGGTGCACACCCACCATGCCCAGTCCGGCCGCCACCGCCACGTTGGGGCGCAAGTCGTCGACGAACACCGCCTCCGCCGGCTCGACGCCGAGCAGGTCCAGGGCATGCGCGAAGATCTCCGGCTCCGGCTTCCGCATCCCGACCTCGCCCGAGATCACGATCGCGTCGAACATCTCGTCCCAGCCTTCGCGGGGGTACTCGTTGCCCCAGGAGTTGGACAGCAGGCCGGTCCGCAGCCCCGCGCGACGGGCCCGCAGCACCAGCGCCGCCATGGCCGGGGCGTGCTCGAACTGGTCGAACATCCGCTGCAGCAGCCCGCGCGGCTCGACCGGGTGCCCGGTCGCCGCGGACAGCCGCGAGGCGAACTCCTCCTCGAAGTGCGGCACCTCGATCTCGCCGCGCTCCAGCGCTGCCACGGGATTGGTGCGGGCCAGGTCGCTGTGGTGGTCGCCGAGCCACTCGCGCATCACACCGACGTAGCTGTCGAAGTCGACGCCGTCGACCTCCGCCCAGGCCCTCATGGCGTCCTCGAGGGGCTCGGTCAGCACCCCGCCCCAGTCGACGATGAGCGCGCGCAGCTCAGCCACCGCAGCGCCCCCTGGCGTGCGCGAGCAGGGCGGGCACGCCCTGCTCGAGGGAGGCGAAGAACGTGTCGTCGGTGTGGCCGGCCAGGAACCGGTGGTAGGAGGCCTCCAGCAGGACCGCCAGCTTCCAGATGCCGAGGGTCACGAACCACGTCGGGTCACCGGCGGACCGCCCGGTCCCGTCCTCCCACGCCGCCACGAGCTCGTCACGCGACGGGAAGCCGGGCCCCGTCGCCACCAGGTCACCGAGCGGGTAGCCCTCGCCCGGCGCCGGCCAGAACGACAGCAGGTAGCCCAGGTCGGCCCGCGGGTCGCCGACGGTGGCCATCTCCCAGTCGAGCACCGCCGCCACCCGCGGCCGCTCCCCCGGGCCGACGACCACGTTGTCGAGCTTGTAGTCGCCGTGCACGACGGCCGGGGCCTGCTCCTCCGGGAGGTTGGCCCCCAGCCAGTCGCGGACCGCGTCGTAGTCGGGCAGCTCCCGGGCCCGGCCGCCGGCGTCGGCCACGGCCGCCTGGATGCCCTCACGCTGACCGGCCCAGCGGCGCAGCTGCCGGTCGAGGTAACCGGCCGGTCGCCCGAGCCCGGCCGCGACGAACGGCTCGACCGGCACCCGATGGATCTCAGCGAGCGCACCCGCCAGGTCGAGACCGAGGGCCCGCCGGCCGGGCTCGGTCAGCCACCACGGGAGCTTGTCGCGGACCACGGTGCCGTCGGCGCGCTCCATCAGGTAGAAGGGCACGCCGAGCACGGACGCGTCCTCGCAGACAGCCACGACGCCGGGGACGCGGACGCGGACGTCGCTGCGCCCGAGCAGGTCCAGCACGCGGAACTCGCGCACCACGTCGTGGGCCGTCGGCAGCAGCGGACCGGCAGGCGGTCGGCGCAGCACCCAGTCGTGGTCGCCGCACGACACGGCGTACGTCAGGTTGCTGTGCCCCTCACCCAGCCGCGCGACCCGCACCTCGCCGTCGCCCTCGACCCGCTGCGCCAGCCAGTCGCCCAGCCGCGAGGGATCGACAAGGGCGGTTGGGGTCACCCGCCGATCCTAGGGAGAGGATGGCGGCCATGGACTTCGCCCCCACCGTGCGCGCAGCCGAGATGGAGAGCGCCCTGCGGGCGTTCATGGACGAACACGTGTTCCCGGCGGAGGCGGTCTACACCGAGCAGCGTCGCGCCAACCGGGCGGCCGGCCGCACCCACGACCTGCCGCAGGTCGTGGAGGACCTGAAGGCAGCGGCCCGCGAGCGTGGGTTGTGGAACCTGTTCCTCCCCGAGGTGTCGGGGCTGTCGGTGCTCGACTACGCGCCGCTGGCCGAGCTGACCGGCTGGTCGCCGGAGATCGCCCCCGAGGCGCTCAACTGTGCGGCCCCCGACACCGGCAACATGGAGGTCCTGCACCTGGCCGGCACCGACGCGCAGAAGCGTCGCTGGCTCGACCCCCTGCTCGCCGGTGAGATCAGGTCGGGCTTCGCGATGACCGAGCCCGACGTCGCGTCCTCCGATGCGCGCAACATCCGGACGTCGATCGTGCGCGACGGTGACGAGTACGTCGTGTCCGGCCGCAAGTGGTGGACGACCGGTGCCGCCGACCCACGGTGTGCCGTGCTCGTCGTGATGGGTCGCACCGACCCCGACGCTGCGACGCACCGGCAGCAGTCGATGGTGCTGGTGCCGATGGACGCACCCGGTGTCGAGGTGGTCCGGTCGCTCCCGGTCTTCGGCTACGACGACCAGCACGGCCACGGCGAGATCATGCTGGAGCAGGTGCGGGTGCCGGTGACGAACCTGCTCGGCGCCGAGGGTGACGGCTTCGCGATCGCCCAGGCCCGGCTCGGGCCCGGCCGGGTGCACCACTGCATGCGGCTGGTCGGGATGGCCGAGCGCGCCCTGGCGCTGATGGTCGGGCGGGCCCGGTCGCGGTCGGCGTTCGGCGGCCCGCTGGCCGGGCAGGGCGTCGTGGCGGCGCAGATCGCCGAGGCACGGATGGCGATCGAGCAGGCCAGGCTGCTGGTGCTGAAGACCGCCTGGCTCATCGACACGGAGGGCGCGAAGGCGGCGGCGACCGAGATCGCGGCCATCAAGGTGGTGGTGCCGCGGATGGCCTGCCGGGTGATCGACGACGCGATCCAGGTGCACGGCGGCGCGGGGGTGAGTGACGACGTGCCGCTGGCCGCGATGTACGCCGGGGCGCGGACGCTGCGGATCGCCGACGGCCCGGACGAGGTGCACGTGCGGACGGTGGCGCGTCAGGTGATCGGCCGCGCCTGACCGGTCGGTTGCGAACCGGTCAGCCGCGCCGCAGCAGGCGGCGTCGCGGACGGTGGGCCGGGCGGCCGACCAGGCCGGCAGCGATCGAGGCGATGGCCCGTCGGGCGTCGGAGTCGGGCGCCACGTCGGCGAGGGTCCGCCCCGACACGAGCGCCGCGTCGGTCGCGGCCCGGTCGTAGGGCACGAACGCCGGGTCGCGGACGCCGGTGTAGCGCGACAGCGCCGCGGTCAGCTGCCCCTCGGGGTCAACGCCGACGGCCCCCCGCCGGACCTGGTTGAGCACCACGCGGGGCAGCGCTCCCGGCACCGCCTCGCGCAGCTCGACCAGCCCCCGGACCAGGCGCTGAACTCCCACCGGATCGGCCGCACCCACCGCGAGCACCGTGTCGGCGAGCGCCAGGGTGGCCAGCGTCGCCCCGTTGCGGCGGGGGGCAGCCGTGTCGAACGACAGCTCCTCGTCCTGCTCGAGGGCGAAGCCGCAGTCGACGACGGTCACGGCGGCCAGGCTCCTGGCCAGCGCGAAGACCTGCTCGAGGGCGGCCGGTCGCAGCTCGGGCCAGCGGTCGGCACGGGAGATGCCGGTGAGCACCCGAAGGCCCGGCGCCGCCTCCGGGGCCACCTGGGCCAGCGCCACGAGGTCCAGCTGGCCGTTGTTGGCCAGCCTGGCCGCGGCGGCCAGGCCCGGTGACTCGTCGAGGAAACCGAGCAATTGGGCGACCACCCCGCCGTAGACGTCGCAGTCGACCAGCAGGGTCGGCACCCCGGAGCACGCCAGCTCGCTCGCGAGACCGACCGCGACCGTGCTGCGACCGGGCGCGCCGGTCGGGCCCCAGACGGCGACCACCCGGCCGGTGCCCGGCTCGACGGGGGACTCGAAGGCCGCCGCGCCGTCGGTGTCGGACAGATCGGGCAGCGCGGCCAGCGGCTCCGCGTAGCTCGTCGTGGTGACCTGCCCCGACTGGTCGGCCAGGGCCTGGGTCACCGCCGCCGAGATCTCGGAGGGAGCCGCGTCCGCGGGGAGCACGTGCAGCAGGCCGAGCTGGCGCAGCCGCCGCTCGGCCACCTCGTCGCCGGGCGTGAAGAGCCCCACGACGGCCACCCGGGCGGCGGCCAGCCTGGACAGCGCGTCGCGATCGAGCCGCCGCAGCTCGGCCGACAGCAGGGCCGCCCGGGCCGTGCCCGTCGCCGCCACCGAGAGCAGGTCGGCCAGGTCGACGCAGCGACGCACCACGGTGATGCCGGTGGGAGTGCGTTCGAGGTTGGCGACGAGGGTGGCCTCCCAGGCTGCCCCGGTGACCGCCGTCAGCACCGGGACCGTCACGAGGCACCCGAGCGCGGGTCGGCGACGTCGGCCGGGTCACCGGCGTGGCCGGCCCCTCCCGGGACCTGGACCACGTAGACCGTGCCGGTCGCGACCGCGTCCAGCAACGGAGTCACGTCGGGCTCGTCGACCGCCAGTGTGATGCCGGCCTTCGACCCGCTGCCCCCGAACGTGCTGCCTCCGCGGTTGGCGTCCTCGGCCACCGTCACGCCGGCCAGGACCAGCACGGGGTCGGCGGCGGGCTCGCCGGACCTGGTCTCGCGGACGGCGTAGACGTCGACCACGCGGCCCTTCGCCAGTCCGGCCGCGGCCAGGCGGTCGACCTCGATGACGACCAGCCGCTGACCCTCGGACCCGGGGGCACGCAGCGAGCCCAGCGGGAGCAGCTCGCCCCGGCCCACCGGCCGGTCGAGGACCAGCCCCTCGACGTCCTCGTCGGCCGACACGTAGCTGCCGGCGGTCTCGTCCAGACGCACAGAGCGGACCTGCAGGTCGTCCTCGCCGAGGGTGGTGTCGGCGCCCAGGTCCTGGGTCACGGCCCACACCTGCACCCGTTCGTCCGCCTCGGCGAACAGCTTGGCGCCGAGCACGACGGAGATCAGCACGAGCAGCAGCCCCAGCAGGAGCCGCGTGTCGAGCCACCGGGCCCGCGGCAGCCGGGCTGCGGTCGGCGACGGCAACTCGGCCATTTGCTGCCCTCCTCTGCACAGACCCGCGGGCCGCCGCGACCCGGCACGCGCGGGACGGGTGACTCATCCTCCCCCACGGCGCGAACGGCCCCGCACGGACCGTCCACAGCCGAGCTGGGCTGTGGACGGTGGGACGCAAGTGACGGCAACCGGCGGCATACTGCTGTCACGTGCGGCCACGACGCGTGCGCACATCGTCGACAGCGTGAGCGAAGGAGCCAGCCCAGATGCCTGCCCCGTCGCCCTCGTCGCCCCGCTTCCTCCAGCTGGCCGACGTGGCCGAGGTCCTCAACACGTCCATAGCCCAGGTCAAGGCCCTCGTGCGGTCCGGCGACCTGCCCGCGATCAAGATCGGCGGCCGGGGACAGTGGCGGGTCGAGGCCAACGAGCTCGAGGGCTACATCGGCCGGATGTACGAGCAGACCCGGCACTTCGTCGAGACCAGCCGGGCCCGCTCCGGCGACGCCCCCGACGCCCGGGCCGGGCCCGGCGACCTGGCGGACGACGACCTGTGACGGCCGGAGGTCGCGGCTCAGGTGCTGCGCACCGCGGCCAGGGCGTGGAACGGCACGACCCGAAAGCCCCGCACCTCACCCCCTCGCCGTGGCTCGCCGGCGCCGTGCTCCGCCAGCTCGAGGAAGTCGGCGCCGACCCGGTCGACCGACCCGGGAAGTGACGTCCCGTCGGTGAGCCACACCGACACCGGCAACCGGTCCCGAGCGATCCCTCGTAGGGCACTGGTGAGGCCGAGCCTGGCGAAGACCTGACCCTCCTGGCCGGGGGGCGCTGACCTCGCGCCCAGTCCCCCGACGGCCAGGACCGACGCCAGCGGCACGAGGGTCTGACGCCCGGGCGCGTCCTCGAGCAGCAGCCACTCGGCGCCGACCTCGGCGAGCCGGCCGCCGATCGGGGCCAGACCGGCAACCCGCACCCGCACCGGGTGCCCGACCGTGGGGAGCAGCCGGTCGAGCAGCCGCAGCCGTGCGGTCTCGCGCCGGGTGCCCTCGGCCACGTCGGCCGCCAGCTCGGCCGCGTCGGCCGACTCCAGCTGGGCCTCGAGATCCCGGAACAGGTCGTCCCACCGCACCCGCGCCACCTCCGTCTGCCCGTCCGACGACCGGACCTGCTCCGCCGGGCGGACCCGCGCCGTCCCGAGCACCGCAGGGCAACTTCCTACCGCATCCGAACCCGCCACGGCTCAGGGCGGCAAACGGGCTTGACGCACGGTCAACGACGGTATAGAAACGCAAACACATTCAAACGGAGGAAAACGATGGAAAATTACGCTCAAGGATCGCAGCTGGCGGTAGCGGCGAAGGTCGTGGGATCCGCGGCGGTGTGCACCGCTGCGCTGGCCTGGGGCACCGCCGGACCGCTCGCCGCCGTCCGGTCCCCCGGGCCGGCCTCCTTCGACACGGCTCTCGCGCTGGCCGCCGCGACCGCCGCCTGGGGAGTCCTCCTCTGGCTCGTTGCCGGCACCACGCTCAGCGTCGTCGTCTCGCTCCGTGGCCGGCGAGGCGGGCGGCTGGACCGGCTGGCGCGGGCGATCTCCCCGGCCGTGGTGCGCCGGCTCGCGGCGCTGCTGCTGGGCGCCGGCCTGGTCGGCGCCCCCTCGGTGCTGGCCGGGCCGGCGCAGGCGGACCCGGTCGCGGCCACGGTCGCGGGTGCCGGGTGGGCACCGGCCGGGTGGGCACCGGCCGGGTGGGCAC
>JBOGDY010000015.1:0-18295 GCA_050742955.1 Actinomycetes bacterium
GTCCGGGGCCGAGCTGCGGCGGGTGGCCTGCGACGGGCTGGTGATCCCAGCCGTGCTCGGCGGGCCCTCCCAGATCCTCGACCTCGGCCGGGCCACCCGGGACTGGACCGACCCGCAGCGGCGGGCGATCGCGCTGCGCGACCAAGGGTGCGCCGCCCCCGGCTGCGACCGGCCGCCGGCGGCCTGCCAGGTGCACCACGGGTGGCACTGGGCCGACGGCGGCCCGACCGACGTCGACAACGGGGCGCTGCTGTGCCTCTATCACCATCAGCAGGTGCACCGGCAGGGCTGGACCGTCGGGCTGGCTCCCAACGGCTTCCCGCAGTTCATCCCACCAGCCAGCATCGACCCCGACCGGCGACCGCGCCAGCACCACCGCTACCGGTTGATGCTGCTCACCAACCGCAACCGCCACTAGACGTGGCTGACCGATCCCGAGTGCCGGGCGGCATGGAATCCACGATCGTGCTGCGAGACCTATGCATCGACTCGACGGCGCATGCGCCCGAGGCCGCCGCCGCCTCGTCCCGCTGCCCCACTCATCGACGCCTGAGGACGCGCTCACGCTCGGACCGGTTCGTGCCGATGAAGCATCCGAGCGCCGGGACGGTCCCGGCCGGGGGGCGCCGTGCCCGCGGTAGCCCTCCCGTTCGGTACGGAGGCTGCGGTGACGACCGTCCTCGTCTGCGACGACTCTCCCCTGTCCCGGGAGGCGCTGCGCCGCGCGGTGGCCGGGATCCCCGGCGTGGACCGGGTGTGCAGTGCCGGCTCCGGCGAGGAGTGCCTGCAGCAGTGGGGGGTCGAACGACCCGACCTGACGCTGATCGACGTCCGGATGCCCGGCATCGGCGGAGTCGAGGCGGCTCGACGGATCCTCGCCACGACCCCCCAGGCAGGGGTCATCATGATGACCATGGTCGAGGACGTCGAGGGCGTGGCCCGCGCGGTGAACGCGGGGGCCCGCGGCTACCTGGTCAAGGACGCCTCCCGCGAGGAGCTGACCACGATGGTGACGCAGGCCCTGGTGGACTCCGCCGCCGGTCGGGGCCCCCGGCCGCGACCGGACGCCGACGGCGGCGTCCCGGCGCTGACCGAGCGAGAGCTGCAGGTGTTGCGCGGCATGGGTCGGGGCAGGAGCAACTCCGAGATCGGCAAGGAGCTCTACCTCTCCGAGGACACCGTCAAGACCCACGCCCGACGTCTCTTCCGCAAGCTGGGGGCCGCCGACCGCGCCCAGGCGGTGGCCCTGGGGTTCCGCTGGGGGCTGGTCCGGTGACAGCGTGACCCAACCGATGGAGCCCCCGGACGTAACGTCCGGGCCGGAGAACGCGATCTCCAATGGCACGGACGTGGGCGAGGGACCGGGGGAGCTCGGGCAGCTCGCGGCACGCGCGGCCCGAGGGGACGCGCGGGCCACCGAGGTGCTCCTCGCCCGCGTCCGGGTGATCGTCCACCGGTACTGCCGCGCGCGACTCGGCCGGCTGCCGGCGAGCGAGCACACCGCAGACGACGTCGCCCAGGAGGTATGCATCGCCGTGTTGGCCGCCTTGCCGCGCTACCAGGACCGGGGCCGTCCCTTCGAGGCCTTCGTCTTCGGCATCGCCGCGCACAAGGTGGCCGACGCGCAGCGAGCGACCCTACGGTCCGGCGTGCCCACCGAGGACGTGCCCGACAGGCCCGATGACCAGATCGGTCCGGAGGAGCACGTCGTGCGGCAGGGCGACGCCGAGACGGCCCGCCGGCTGCTCGCCCTGCTGCCGCCCACCCAGCGCGAGCTGCTGATCATGCGTGTCGCAGTGGGCCTCTCCGCCGAGGAGACGGGGAGTGCGCTCGGGATGACCTCGGGTGCGGTCCGCGTGGCCCAGCACCGGGCACTGACGCGGCTGCGCCAGCTCGCTGCGGGGGAGGTGAGGGCATGACCACGGATGGCCGCGACGGCGAGCTGCTCGACACCCTGCTCGTCGCGTGCGACGCCCAGCTGCTCGACACACTCGCCGCCCGCCAGGAGCTTCGCGCCACCGATGACGAGGTCGCGCTGGCGTTCGCGGCGCTCGCGGCCGACGTCGACGAAGGTCTGTCGCAGCTGCTGCAGGGGCCTGCGCCCGAGCCGGACCTGGTCGATGACCGCCTGGCCGAGGTGCTGCCGCTCCGGCCCGGCTCCGGGCGTACGGTCCGCATCGTCGCCGCCGCCGTGGCCGTCGCGGGCATCCTGTCCGTCAGCGGCGTGGCGGCCGCCGTGAGCGGGGACCCGCTCGCGCCGTACAGGAGTGTCGTCTCCGCGGTCCGCGGCGGGGACGACCTGCAGGGCAATGCCGCGCCGGTGGCACGCGCCCACAAGCGGCTCGCCGGGGTGCGGGCCCGGATCGCGCACGGCGACCTGGCCGAGGCGGCCGACCGGCTGGCCGAGGTGCGGTCGTCGCTCGGCGAGCTCTCGCCCGGGGACCGTCGCTCGGTGGAGAAGCGGCTCGCCGCACTCGAGGCGAAGCTGGCTCGTGCGGCGACGGAGAAGGCGACGCAGTCGGGGCCGACCGCCAAGACGGACAAGGCCGGCAAGCCGGCGAAGGGCGACAGCGCGGCCGGGCCCTCGCCGGACGAGGCGGCGCAGACCGAGAGCAAGCCGTCGGCCGGGCCCGCGGGCAAGTCGGCGCAGCCACCCGGACCGGACCCGGCCACGCACGGTCGGGACAAGCCGTCCTCGGCGGGGCACGGCAGCGGGAACGGCCAGGCGCAGCCCGACGCGAAGAACGGCGCCGTCGGCCGCTGACCGGTCCGAGCGGGCCCCGCCGCTAGCATGGTGGGACTCCACGTCCCGTGCGGAAGGTGCCAGCGACCTCGATGGATGCCCCCGAGAACCTCGCTCCCCTCGGCCTCACCTTCGACGACGTCCTGCTGCTGCCGGCCGCCTCCGACGTAGTTCCGGGCGAGGTCGACACCAGCACCCGCTTCTCCCGCAACATCAGGCTGCGGGTGCCGCTCGTCTCATCGGCCATGGACTCGGTGACCGAGGCGCGGCTGGCGATCGCGATGGCCCGCGAGGGCGGGGTCGGCGTCCTGCACCGCAACCTGCCCATCGAGGAGCAGGCCCAGCAGGTCGACCTGGTCAAGCGGTCCGAGGCCGGCATGGTGAGCCACCCGGTGACCGTCGGCCCGGACGTGACCCTCGGTGAGGTCGACGCCCTGTGCGCGCGCTACCGGGTGAGCGGGCTGCCGGTCGTCGATCCCGACGGGCTGCTGCTGGGCATCGTCACCAACCGCGACCTGCGCTTCGAGACCGACCGGGCCAGGATCGCCCGCGACGTCATGACCCCGATGCCGCTGGTCACCGGCCCGGTCGGCATCCGCGGTGCGGACGCGATGGCGCTGCTGCGCCAGCACAAGATCGAGAAGCTGCCGCTCGTCGACGAGGGCGGCCGGCTGCGTGGCCTGATCACCGTCAAGGACTTCGTCAAGACAGAGCAGTACCCCGCGGCGACCAAGGACTCCCACGGTCGGCTGGTGGTCGGGGCGGCCGTCGGGGTCGGCGCCGACGCCTACGACCGGGCGCTGGCCCTCGTCGACGCCGGCGTCGACGCGCTCGTCGTCGACACCGCGCACGGGCACTCGCGGGCCGTGCTCGACATGGTGGCCAAGTGCAAGGCAAACTTCGGGGTAGACGTCGTCGGAGGCAACGTCGCCACCCGTGAGGGGGCGCAGGCGCTGATCGACGCGGGCGCCGACGGCGTCAAGGTCGGTGTCGGTCCGGGCAGCATCTGCACGACCCGGGTGGTCGCCGGGGTGGGTGTGCCGCAGGTGACCGCCATCAACGAGGCGGCGAAGGCGGCCGGGCCGGCCGGTGTCCCGGTGATCGGTGACGGCGGCCTGCAGTACTCCGGCGACATCGCCAAGGCGATCGTGGCGGGGGCCGACACGGTGATGCTGGGGTCGCTGCTCGCCGGCTGCGAGGAGTCGCCGGGCGAGCTCATCTTCTCGGGTGGCAAGCAGTTCAAGTCCTACCGCGGCATGGGGTCGCTGGGTGCCATGCAGTCGCGCGGCGAGACGGAGTCGTTCTCGAAGGACCGCTACTCCCAGGACGACGTGCTCTCCGACGACAAGCTGGTGCCGGAGGGGATCGAGGGCCAGGTCCCCTATCGCGGTCCTCTGTCAGCCGTCGCCCACCAGCTCATCGGCGGGCTGCGGGCCTCCATGGGCTACTCCGGAGCGGGCTCGGTGGCCGAGCTCAAGGAACGGGGCCGCTTCGTGCGCATCACCTCCGCCGGCCTCAAGGAGAGCCATCCCCACGACGTGCGGATGACGGTCGAGGCCCCCAACTACCACTCCCGCTGACCGCCCCCATCAACCCCGCCATTGATCATGCGCAAGTGGTCGGGACAGCGACCACTTGCGCATGATCAACGGGGGTGGGTGCCGGTATGAGAGAGGTTGATGCTGCATGACCGAGGTCGAGATCGGGCGCGGCAAGCGCGGCCGTACCGCCTACTCCTTCGACGACATCGCGATCGTGCCCAGCCGACGCACCCGTGACCCGGAGGAGGTCTCGGTCGCCTGGCAGATCGACGCCTACCGGTTCGAGATCCCGGTGCTCGCCGCGCCGATGGACTCCGTCGTCTCGCCGCAGACCGCGATCGCGATCGGTCGGCTCGGTGGCGTTGGCGTCCTGGACCTCGAGGGGCTGTGGACCCGCTACGAGGACCCCGAGCCGTTGCTGGCGGAGATCGCCGGGCTCGAGGAGGCCGAGGTCACCCGGCGGATGCAGGAGATATACGCCGAGCCGGTCGACCCCGAGCTGGTTGCCGCCCGCATCGGCGAGGTCCGCTCGGCCGGGGTCACGGTGGCAGCCGCCTTGTCCCCGCAGCGCACTGCCCTGTTCTGCAAGACGGTGGTCGACGCAGGCGCCGACCTGTTCGTCATCAGGGGTACGACGGTGAGCGCCGAGCATGTCTCCGGACGGGCGGAACCGTTGAACCTCAAGCAGTTCATCTACGAGCTCGATGTGCCGGTGATCGTCGGGGGTTGCGCGACCTACCAGGCGGCGCTGCACCTGATGCGCACCGGCGCCGCCGGGGTCCTCGTCGGTTTCGGCGGCGGCGCCTCGCACACGACCCGGACCGTGCTCGGTGTGTCGGTGCCGATGGCATCGGCGGTCGCTGACGTGCACGCTGCCCGCCGCGACTACCTCGACGAGTCCGGCGGGCGCTACGTCCACGTCATCGCCGACGGCGGGGTCGGCCGGTCCGGTGACGTCTCGAAGGCCATCGCCTGTGGCGCCGACGCGGTGATGATGGGATCGCCGCTCGCGCGCGCCACCGAGGCTCCGGGCCGCGGCTTCCACTGGGGGTCGGAGGCCCGCCACGGCCAGCTACCCCGCGGCGAGCGGGTGCGGGTCGGCACCGTCGGCTCACTCGAGGAGATCCTCTGTGGCCCATCCCGGGTCTCCGACGGGTCGATGAACTACGTGGGTGCGTTGCGCCGGGCGATGGCGACGACGGGCTACTCCGACCTCAAGGAGTTCCAGCGCGTCGAGGTCACTGTCGCCCGCTGACAGTCCCGGCCGTTCCACACCTCCCACCGCCCTTTCGCGTGCACCATGGGCTTGTGCAGGCAGGCTCGTCGCAGGGACGAGGGCCGATGAGTTCTGCCCGTCGCGGCGGTCTACCCCCCGACTGCCGGATCGCCCTAGGGAACGGACCATCGTCGTGAGCGGTGTAGGAAGAATCGCGAAGCTGCCCGCAGGCCGTCGGACAAAGTGGGTCGTTCTGGCCTTCTGGTTCGTCGTCCTGGCGGCCGCCGGCCCCCTCGCGGGAAAGCTGATCGACGTTCAGGACAACGACACGGTCAACTGGCTGCCCGGCAGCGCCGAGTCGACGCAGGTCTACAGGCTGACGGCCGCGTTCCAGAACCCGGACGAGGTGCCCGCGATCGTGGTCTACGAGCGCCCGGGTGGGATCACCGACGCGGACCAGGCCGCGGCGGCCGCCGACGCAAAGACCTTTGCGACCCTCGATCTCGTCGAGGGCAAGGTCACCGGCCCGATCAGGTCCGACGACGGCCAGGCGCTGGAGCTGCTCGTCCCCGTCAACCTGGACGCGAACGGGTGGAACAAGCTGCCCGCGCTGGTCGAGGACATGACCGAGCAGGCCGCGCCGCGCGAGGCCGGCCTGTCGATGCACATCACCGGCCCGGCCGGCGTCAACGCGGACTTCGCCAAGGCGTTCGAGGGCATCGACGGTGCGCTCCTGTACTCCGCGCTCGCCGTCGTCATCATCATCCTCCTGATCACCTACCGCAGCCCCGTCCTCTGGCTGCTGCCGGTGATCTCCGCGGCGGTCGCGCTCACCGCCGCTCAGGCCGTCATCTACCTCCTCGCCAAGCACGCCGACCTGACGGTCAACGGGCAGACACAGGGCATCCTCACCGTCCTCGTCTTCGGTGCCGGCACCGACTACGCGCTGCTCCTCGTCGCTCGCTACCGAGAAGAGCTGCGCCGTCATCAGGACCGGCACGAGGCCATGAGCTTTGCGTTGCACCGTGCCGGGCCGGCCATCTTCGCCAGCGCCGCCACCGTCGTCGTCGGGATGCTCTGCCTGGTGGTGGCCGAGATGAACTCCACCGCGAGCATGGGCCCGGGGCTCGCCATCGGCATCGCGGTCGGCATGCTGGCGATGCTCACCCTGCTGCCTGCGCTCCTCGTCATCACCGGGCGCTGGATCTTCTGGCCGGTGCGCCCGACGTACGGCTCCGACGACCACACCGCCACCGGCGTCTGGGCGCGGGTGGGCCGCCTCATCGCACCGCGGCCGCGCGCCGTGTGGCTGACGACCACCGTGATCCTGGGCGCGCTGTCGTTCGGGGTCTTCCAGCTCAACGCCAACGGTCTGTCCTACGAGGACTCTTTCACCGGCACGCCGGACTCGATCGTGGGCCAGCGCATCGTTGACGAGCATTTCGACCCCGGGACCGGCGAGCCCGTCGTCGTCATCAGCAAGACGGACGGCGCGACGGAGGTGGAGGCGGACTTCCAGGGCAGCGACGGGATCGCGCCGGGAAGCGTGACGGCCGCACCGCCGCAGAACGGCTACGTCTACCTCGAGGGGACCCTGACGGACGGGCCGGACAGCGAGGCCGCCCAGGACACGGTCGACCGCGTCCGGAGCGCGGTCCACGAGGTCGGCGGCGCGGACGCGAAGGTCGGTGGCAGCAGCGCCGTACTGCTCGATGTGCAGCGGGCGTCAGCCCACGACAACAAGGTGATCATCCCCGTCGTACTGCTCGTGGTCTTCGGGATCCTGGCTCTCCTGCTGCGAGCCGTCGTCGCGCCGCTGGTGCTGATCGCCACGGTCGTGCTGTCGTTCTTCGCGGCCTTCGGCATCTGCGCGATCCTGTTCACCGAGGTGCTCGGGTTCGCGGGGGCGGACGCGGGACTTCCGCTGTTCGCGTTCGTGTTCCTGGTGGCCCTCGGCATCGACTACAACATCTTCCTGATGACGAGGGTGCACGAGGAGGCCAAGCAGCACGGCACCCGGCGCGGGGCGCTGATCGGCCTGGCGGCGACCGGTGCGGTCATCACCTCGGCGGGTCTCGTCCTGGCCGGCACCTTCGCCGTGCTCGCCACCCTGCCGGTCGTGGCCTTCGCCGAGATCGGCATCGTCGTGGCCCTCGGCGTGCTGTTGGACACGCTCATCGTCCGCTCCGTTCTCGTCACCGCACTGAACCTGGACGTCGGTCGCTGGATGTGGTGGCCGAGCAGGCTGGCCCAGAAGCCGGACGTCGAGCCCGACGCGTCCGAGCTTGTTCCCGTGGATCACGCCACGACCGGCCGGCGCCGCTAGTCCGCCAGCAGCGCCTGGGCGCTCGTGTACGTCGCCATCACCAGACCCTCGTGCGCGGGCAGCGCCACGTCGCCGAACCTCTCCAGCGCCAGCAGGGTGTCCGAAGCGAGAAAGAGCACGCCACCGGCGGCCGCCTTCGACGACCCCGAGTCCAGCGCGACCAGGGACATCACGAGCAGAGCTGTGCTGTAGACGACGACCGGGCCGCGGTCCTTGCCTGTCCGGTTCCAGAGGTAGGCGTTCAGACCTGCGAACGCCGCGAGGTACGGCGCGGCCAGGCCGGGCCTGTCCCGTAGTCGCCCGCCGGCGTGGCGCCGGCGGAGGGCGACGACCCAGGCGACGTGGCCGGCGAGGAAGCTCCCGAGCCCGGCCATGAACGCGACGTGGCTCGAACTGAGAAGTGCTACGTCGCCGGCGCAGCCGAGGGCGAGCGCTCCTTGCGTCGGCCTGTCACGACCCGCCATGAGTGTGGGCATGAGCAGGGGCTTGGTCAGCCGTCGCTGTCTGTGACGCCCTGTCGCGGCGAGGAACGTGTCGGCAGCCGCGAGGGCCGCGAAGACGGCGGTGGTGCGACGTGCCACGACTCCTCCAGAGATGGCTGGCGCGAGCCTACGCGCACGCGCTCTGGTCGGGCTGAGACCTCGCTCTCTCGTCATCAGGCATCACCCATCTAGGCTGGCTAACCGTGGATCACGGTCGGACCAGCCGCCTCGGCCCGACCGAGCGACAGGCCGCGCTGTCCGCGGCGGCCGAGATCGAGCACGACGTGGTCGTGGTCGGTGGCGGCGTAGTGGGCGCCGGCGCCGCACTGGACGCCACCACCCGCGGGCTGACCACGGTGCTGCTGGAGGCGCGTGACTGGGCCAGTGGCACCTCGAGCCGGTCGAGCAAGCTGATCCACGGGGGCCTGCGCTACCTGGAGATGCTCGACCTCGGCCTGGTGCGGGAGGCGCTGCGCGAGCGCGGCCTGCTGCTCGAGCGCCTCGCGCCGCACCTGGTGCGGCCGGTGCCGTTCCTCTACCCGCTCAAGCACCGTGGCTGGGAACGGCTCTACGCCGGCAGCGGGGTTCTCCTCTACGACGCGATGGGTGGCGTCCGTCGTGACTCGCGCGGCCTGCCGCGCGCGCAGCACCTCACCCGGCGCGGTGCGCTGCGTGCCTGCCCGTCGCTGCGCAAGGACGCGCTGGTGGGCGCGATCCGCTACTACGACGCGCAGGTCGACGACGCGCGGCACACCATGGTCGTGGTGCGCACCGCCGCCGCCTACGGCGCGCTCTGCGCCAGCCGGGCGCGGGTGGTCGGGTTCCTGCGGGAGGGGGAGCGGGTCACGGGTGTGCGGGTCCGCGACCTCGAGTCCGGGGACACGCTTGAGGTGCGGGCCCGGCAGGTCGTCAACGCGACAGGGGTGTGGACCGACGACACGCAGCAGATGGTGGGGGAGCGCGGGCAGTTCCACGTGCGGGCGTCCAAGGGCATCCACCTGGTGGTGCCGCGGGATCGCATCCAGTCGTCCACCGGGCTGATCCTGCGCACCGAGACGTCGGTGCTGTTCGTGATCCCGTGGGGCCGGCACTGGATCATTGGCACCACCGACACCGACTGGGAGCTCGGCAAGGCGCACCCGGCGGCGTCCAGCTCGGACATCGACTACCTGCTGTCCCACGTCAACGAGGTCCTGGTGACGCCGCTGACGCGCGAGGACGTGCAGGGCGTGTACGCCGGGTTGCGGCCGCTCCTGTCCGGCGAGTCGGAGTCGACGTCGAAGCTGTCCCGCGAACACAGCGTCGCCCACCCGGTGCCGGGTCTGGTCGTCGTCGCGGGCGGCAAGTACACGACCTACCGGGTGATGGCCAAGGACGCGATCGACGCCGTGAGCCACGGCCTGGACGGCAAGGTCCCGCAGTCCTGCACGGACCGGGTGCCACTCGTCGGCGCGGCGGGCTACCCGGCGCTGTGGAACGCACGGCACCGGCTCGCCGCCCGGCACGGCCTGCACGTCGCCCGGGTCGAGCACCTGCTGCAGCGTCACGGGTCGCTGGTGCACGAGGTGCTGTCGCTGGTCGACGACGACGCGTCGCTGGGCGAGCCGCTGGAGGGTGCCGGCGACTACCTGCGGGCCGAGGCGGTCTACGCCGCCAGCCACGAGGGCGCCCGCCATCTCGACGACGTGCTGACCCGGCGTACCCGCATCTCGATCGAGACCTTCGACCGCGGGGTCACCGCGGCACCGGTCGTCGCGAAGCTCGTCTCCGGCGTCCTCGGGTGGAGCCGGGGCCAGGTCAAGCGCGAGGTCGAGCACTACCTTGCCCGGGTCGAGGCCGAGCGACTCTCCCAGCAGCAGCCCGACGACGAGACCGCCGACACCGCCCGCCTCGGCGCCCCGGAGATCGTGCCCCTGCGCTGACCAGCCGTCCGGCAACCTTCGGGCGACGTTGCCGCGCCGTTTCCCCGCCCTTCACCTTCGGGCGCTGTCCTGACCGCGTGAACTCGCTCCGCCTCCCCCACCGGCCGACCCGCCCGGCCCCACTCCGGGCGTGGTCGGCCGGGCTCCGCGTCGGCCCCGTCGTCATCGCCCACCGGGGCGCCAGCGGCTACCGGCCGGAGCACACCCTGGCAGCGTTCGCCCTTGCCATCCGTCTCGGCGCCGACTTCATCGAGCCGGACCTCGTCCTCACCCGCGACGGCGTGCTCATCGTCCGCCACGACAACGAGATCTCGGCGACGACCGACGTCGCCGACCGTCCGGAGTTCGCCGGCCGGCGCACGACGAGGGAGGTGGACGGGCGGACCCTCACCGGCTGGTTCACCGAGGACTTCACCCTGGCCGAGATCAAGACCCTGCGGGCCAGGGAGAGGCTGCCCTGGCTGCGACCCACCTGTCACGACGGGCGCTTCGAGGTGGCGACCTTCCAGGAGGTCCTCGACCTGGCCCGGTCGGCCTCCCGCCGCTTCGGCCGGACCATCGGCGTCTACCCCGAGACCAAGCACCCGACCTACTTCTCCTCGTTGGGGCTCTCCCACGAGGAACCCTTGGTCCGCGCGCTGCGCAGCAACGGGCTGGACCGCGTGTCGGCGCCGGTGCTGGTGCAGTCGATGGAGACCGGCAACCTCGCGCGGCTGGCCGACCTGACCCGGGTCGGACTGGTCCAGCTGCTCGCCGCGGAGGGCGCGCCGTACGACCTGGCGGGGCTGGGGACGACGTACGCCGACCTGGCCACGCCCGCCGGTCTCGCGGGCATCGCCGACTACGCCGTGGGGATCGGGGTGGCCAAGGACCTTGTCGTCCCGAGGTCGGAGGACGGCCGGCTGCTCGCCCCCACGACACTGGTGGCCGACGCCCACGAGCGGGGACTGTTCGTGCACGGGTACACGTTCCGGGCGGAGAACGCGTTCCTGCCCGCCGGCTTCAGGGGCATCGGCTCGGCGGCCGAACAGGGCGACGGTGCCGCGGAGTGCGCGACGTTCCTCGAGCTGGGCCTCGACGGCATGTTCGCCGACCACCCCGACGTGGCGGTGGCGGGGCGAGCCCGGGCCGCTCGGCGGGCCGCCCTCGCGGCCTGACCGGTCCGCCTCCGCGGGCACCGCCACGACGGGTTGCACCCGCGGGGAGTGCCGCAGTTACCCGCGGGTAGCCTCTGGCCATGACCGCGGAACGGACGCTGCCCGCCTCCGCCGCCCGGCCGGACCCCGCGTCGCGGGCACCGGTGGCGCTGTACGCGCGGCTAGCCGCAGCCGTCGTCTGCGGGGCCCGGGCCGAACAGGTCACGACCCGGGCGCCGTTCACCGGACGGGCCCTGGCCGAGCTGCCCGTGTCGACGCCGGAGGACGTGGCCGCGGCCTACGACGCGGCGCGGGCCGCCCAGCGGGGCTGGGCGCGTCGTCCAGTGGCCGAGCGGGCGCGCGTGCTGCTAAGGGTGCACGACCTCGTGCTCGCCAGGCAGGACGAGGTGCTCGACCTCATCCAGCACGAGACCGGCAAGGCCCGACGGCACGCCTTCGAGGAGGTCGTCGACGTCGCGCTGAACGCCCGGCACTACGGCCGCCGGGCCGCCCGCTATCTCAGACCGCGGCGACACGCCGGGCTGGTGCCGGTGCTGTCGCAGGCGACCGAGCTGCGCCACCCCAAGGGTGTGGTCGGCATCGTCTCACCCTGGAACTACCCCCTGACCCTGGCGCTGGGCGATGCGCTTCCGGCACTCGTCGCCGGCAACGCGGTCGTGCACAAGCCCGACACGCAGACGGCGCTGACCGCCCTGTGGGCCCGCGAGATCGCGATCGAGGCGGGCCTGCCCGAGGGGGTCTGGCAGATCGTCGTGGGAGACGGCCCAGTGGTCGGCCGGGCGGTGGTCGACGGCGGCGACTTCGTCTGCTTCACCGGTTCCACCGCCGTCGGCAAGGAGGTCGCCGAGCGGTGCGGCGAGCGGCTGGTCGGCTGCTCCCTCGAGCTCGGCGGCAAGAACCCGTTGCTCGTCCTGCACGACGCCGACCTCGACCGGGCCGCCGAGGGAGCGGTGCGCGACTGCTTCTCCAACGCCGGCCAGCTGTGCGTGTCGATGGAGCGCATCTACGTCGTCGACAGCGTCCACGACGCGTTCGTCGACCGTTTCGTACGCCGCGTCGAGTCGCTGCGCCTCGGGCCGGAGCTGGACTACCGGGCCGAGATGGGGTCGCTCATCTCGGCGGCTCAGCTCGACCGCGTCACCGCTCACGTCGAGGACGCTGTCACCAAGGGTGCGACCGTGCTGGCCGGCGGCCGCCCACGCCCGGACATCGGGCCGCTGTTCTACGAGCCCACGGTGCTCACCGGGGTGACCGAACAGATGCGGCTCTGCCGCGAGGAGACCTTCGGCCCGGTGGTCGCCGTCGCTGCGGTGCGCGACGACGAGGAGGCCCTGGCGCACGCCAACGACAGCGACCACGGGCTGAACGCCAGCGTCTGGACCCGCGACGTGCCCCGCGGCCGGCGGCTGGCAGCCCGGGTCCGCGCCGGGACCGTCAGCGTCAACGAGGGCTACGGGGCCGCCTGGGGTGCCACGGCGGCACCGATGGGCGGCATGAAGGACAGTGGACTCGGCCGCCGGCACGGTCGCGAGGGCATCCTGAAGTACACCGAACCCCAGACGGTCGCGGTGCAGCGCCTGCGCGGGTTCGGCCCGCCGGACCGGCTGCCGTACGACCGCTGGGCGGGCGGGTTCACGGTCGCGCTCCGAGCCATGAAGGCCGTGGGCCGCCGGTGACCTGGGCCGCTGACTTGTCAGGATCTCGCGCGGTGGAACCGGAGCGGGAGTCTGACAGGTCGCGGGAGCCGCGCGACTACGACGTCCTCGTGGTCGGGTCCGGCTTCGGCGGGTCGGTGACCGCCCTGAGGCTGACCGAGAAGGGCTACCGGGTCGGTGTGCTCGAGGCGGGGCGTCGCTTCGCCGACGACGAGTTCGCGAAGACGTCATGGCGCCTCCGGCGCTTCCTGTGGGCGCCGCGGCTGGGCTGCCTCGGCATCCAGCGCATCCACCGGCTGCCGCACGTGATCGTGCTGGCCGGTGCCGGCGTCGGCGGTGGCTCGCTGGTCTACGCCAACACCCTCTACACGCCCCACGACGCCTTCTACGACGACCCGCAGTGGCGCGGCATCGCCGACTGGCGGGCCGAGCTGCGGCCCTACTACGAGCTCGCCCGGAGGATGCTCGGGGTCGTCACCAACCCGACCATGACCCCGAGCGACCACGCGATGCGGGCCGTAGCCGGGCAGATGGGGGTCGGGCACACGTTCCGCCTCACCCCCGTGGGGGTCTTCTTCGGTGAGGAGCCCGGCAGGAAGGTCGCCGACCCCTACTTCGGCGGGGCCGGCCCGGACCGCACCGGCTGCATCCAGTGCGGCGAGTGCATGACCGGCTGCAGGCACGGCGCGAAGAACACGCTGCCCAAGAACTACCTCTGGCTCGCCGAGCAGGCCGGCGCCCAGGTCCACCCGCTCACGACAGTGACCGCGGTGCGCCCGCTACCGGGGGGCGGCTACGCCGTCGCGGTCGAGCGGACCGGGACGTGGTGGCCGGGCCGGACCCGTCGTACGCTCACCGCCGACCAGGTCGTGGTCGCGGCCGGCACCTACGGCACCCAGCGCCTGCTGCACCGGATGCGCGACGACGGCGTCCTGCCACGGCTCTCGCCGCGGTTGGGCACGCTCACCCGCACCAACTCCGAGTCGCTGGTCGGCGCGCGGTCCCGGCGCGCGGACGTCGACTACTCGCGCGGCGTGGCGATCACGTCGTCCTTCCACCCGGACCCGCACACGCACGTCGAGCCGGTGCGCTACGGGCACGGGTCCAACGCGATGGGCCTGTTGTCGACGCTGCTCACCGACGGCGGTGGCCGGGTCCCGCGCGTCATCACGTGGGCGCGGACCGCGGTCCGGCACCCCACCGCCCTCGTGCGCACGCTCTGGGTGCGCCGCTGGTCGGAGCGCACCATCATCGGGCTGGTCATGCAGTCGGTCGACAACTCCCTCGTCGTCGCCGGCCGCCGTGGGCTGCTCGGCCGGTGGCGGCTCACCTCACGCGAGGGCCACGGTGCGCCCAGCCCGACCTGGATCCCCGCCGGCAACGAGACCGCACGCCGGCTGGCCGACCAGATCGGCGGCGAGCCGGGCGGTCATTGGGGTGACCTGATCCGGGCCCCGATGACCGCACACTTCATCGGCGGGTGCCCGATCGGGTCGTCCGCGCACGACGGCGTGCTCGACGCCTGGCACCGGGTCTTCGGCCACGAGGGCCTGCACGTCGTCGACGGGGCCGCCGTGTCGGCCAACCTCGGCGCCAACCCCTCGCTCACCATCGCTGCCCAGGCCGAGCGGGCCATGGCTTTCTGGCCGAACCAGGGCGAGACCGACCCGCGGCCCCCGCTCGGCTCGGCCTACTCACCCACCCAGCCGGTCGCGGCTCGACGGCCGGCCGTCCCCGGGGTGTCCGCACCCGTCGCGGCGGGCAACTGGGAGCCATGAGCCTGCTGCCCGGGTGGACCGCCCGCGACATCCCCGACCTGACCGGCCGCCGCGCCGTCGTGACCGGCGCCAGCTCCGGCCTCGGCCGCCACACGGCCGTCGCACTGGCCCGCCACGGAGCGCGGGTCGTGGCGACGGCGCGCACCGCCGAGAAGGGCGAGGGGACGGCGCGTCGCGTCCGCGCCGAGGTGCCGGACGCGCACATCGAGCCGGCGCTGCTGGACCTGGCGGACCTGTCCTCGGTGGAGGAGTTCGCCACGGCGTACGGCGTGGAACCGCTCGACATCCTCGTGAACAACGCCGGGGTGATGGCGATCCCGCCGATGCTCACGGCCGATGGTTTCGAGATGCAGCTCGGCACGAACCACCTCGGGCACTTCGCGCTGACCGGACGGCTGCTGCCGGCACTGCTGAGGCGTCCCGGTTCCCGCGTCGTGACCGTGAGCAGCACCCTGCACCGGCTGGGGGCGATGAACTTCGCCGACCTGATGGGCGAGCGCGGCTACCAGCCGTGGGCGGCCTACCACCAGTCCAAGCTGGCGAACCTGCTGTTCATGCGCGAGCTGGACCGCCGGTCACGGGAGGCCGGCGCCGACCTGGTCAGCGTGGCCGCCCACCCGGGCTACGCGTCGACCAACCTGCAGACCGTCGGGCCACGGATGAGCGGCAGCACGGTCTCCCTGCTGGTGATGAAGGGCGCGACAGCGGTGCTCGGCCAGAGAGCCGCGACGGGAGCGCTCCCGCAGCTGCACGCCGCGACGGCTCCCGGCGTCCGGGGCGGCGACTACTTCGGCCCCCGCGGCCCGGGCGAGCAGCGGGGCCTGCCCAAGCGGGTGGGCATGAGCCGCAATGCTCGTGACGACGCGGCCGCGGGGCAGCTGTGGCGGGCCTCCGAGGCGCTGACCGGCGTCACCTACGCGGAGCTGTCGACGCGGGTGTAGGCCCGCCCAGCGGCCGCCTCGTCCTACGGCCGGATGGCCCACCACCCACCGGTTCGTATGGGGTTTGTCACGAACTGCCGCAAACCGCCTCCGGCGAGGGGTTCGACACGCCACACTCCAGTTCGCACCCGGTCGACCCGAAGCAGGAATGGTGAAAAGCATCAGGTACGTGAGGCGCCCGCTGCGCCCGACGACGACCGCCGCAACCGCGGCGGTCGTCGCACTGCTGGCCTCGGCGCTCCTGGTCGGGACGCTGCCGGGCAACGCGGTGCCCTCGCAGGCCGCCCCGATCCCCCGGCTGCCCGATGCCGCGCCGTCACCGCTGCCCGGCCGCGACGGGGTGCTGTTCACCTTCGTGTCCATGCCGGACTTCTTCAACGCCGACATCGGAAACGTCCGCGGGCTGCCTCGCGCCGCCGGTCTGCCGGCCGGTGTCAACAGCGTCAACCGGTCCTGGCGGCGGGCAATGGACGTGGTCCTCGACGGGATCCAGGCCGAGCACCCGCAGGCGGTCCTGGTCGCCGGGGACCTCGTCGAGGGGCACTGGGGGGAAGACGTCGACGGCACCGGCGTGTTCGGGCCGGTCGGCACCCATGCGCAGAAGCTCCGTGCGGTGACCCGTGCCGGAAACCTCTACTACCGGCAGTGGGCCGCTCGGTTCGCCCGCCGCGGCCTCACGGTCTATCCGGCCGTCGGTGACCACGAGATCGGCGACAACCCGTGGCATCCGGGCGGGTTCAAGTACCGGGCCTTTCCCACCTACAAGCAGGTCTGGGTCAAGCACTTCACCCGGACCGCTGCCGGTACGCCGCGCTACTGGCGGCGTCCCGTCGGCACTCCCTACGCCGACACCGCCTACGCGGTACGCATAGCCAACACGCTCATCGTCACCATTGATGTGTTCGCGCGCACCGGCGACGGGGTCAGGGCAACCGTGACCCGAGGCCAACGCCGCTGGCTGAACAGGCTGATCCCACAGGCGCGCCGCAACGGCGTGAAGCACGTGATCGTGCAGGGCCACACACCTGTCCTCGGCCCGGTACGGCAGCGCAACTCGTCCGGACTCATGCTCGAGGGCGGCGCCAGCTCGCCCCTGTGGCAGCTGCTGAAGCGGCACAAGGTCGACCTGTACCTGTGCGGCGAGGTGCACGACATGACGACGCGTGTCAACGGCGTGGTCCAGGTCTCCCATGGCGGGCTGCTCGCCCACGCCGACGCCAACTACCTCCTCGGGCGGGTCTACCGCGACCGGATCGAGCTCGAGCTCAAGGAGTTCAAGGGGGGCCGGGACTACTGGCAGCGCAGGCTGTGGGCCACGACGTTGAAGCGGCCCGCTGCCCGGGTCACCATGGTCCGCAACCCTGCGCGGGTCGGCACTCTGGTCATCGACAAGAGCGGCTCCGGACCTCGTCGCCTGCTTGCCGCCCGCGGTTACCTCAAGCCACCCCGGCGCTGACCCCCGACTGCCAGGACTCCCACAGCGCGGCGTAGGAGCCTCCGGACGCCATCAGCTCGTCGTGCGAGCCGAGCTCGGTGACGACGCCGTCGGCCATCACCGCCACCCGGTCGGCGTCGTGCGCCGTGTGCAGGCGGTGGGCGATCGCCACGACCGTCCGCCCGTGCAGCACGCCGGCCAGTGAGCGCTCGAGGTGGCGCGCGGCGCGGTGGTCGAGCAACGACGTCGCCTCGTCGAGCACCAGGGTGTGCGGGTCGGCGAGCACCAGCCGGGCCAGCGCCAGCTGCTGGGCCTGCGCCGGTGTCACCGGCACCCCGCCCGACCCCACCTCGGTCGCCAGGCCGTCGGGCAGGGCCCGAACCCAGTCGAGAGCGTCCACGGCCGCCAGCGCGGCGTGCAGGTCACCCTCGTCGGCGTGCGGCCGGGCCAGGAGCAGGTTGTCGGCGACCGTGCCGACGAACACGTGGTGCTCCTGGGTGACGAGCACGACGTGTCCCCGGAGGTCGTCGAGCGGGAGATCGACCAGGGCCACCCCGCCGACGGTGACCGTGCCGGTCCGCGCGGGGTGGACGCCGGCCAGCAGCCGGCCCAACGTCGACTTGCCGGCCCCGGACGGCCCGACCACAGCGAGCCGTTCGCCGGGCACCACGTCGAGGTCGATGCCGTGCAGCACGTCGCGGCCCTCGCGATAGGCGAAGCGCACGTCCGAGGCGACCAGGTGCTCGTCACCGGGCACGTCGTCGGTGGCGACGCGGTCGTCGGGCACGATCTCGACCCCGAGGATCCTCGCAAGCGCGGTCGCGCCGACCTGCACCTCGTCGAGCCACGAGATGAGGCGGTCGACGGGGTCGACGACCTGCACGGCATAGAGCGTCACCGCCGTCACCTGCGCGAGGCTCGCGTGTCCGGCGGACACCAGCCAGCCACCCCACACCAGGCTCACGGCGACCGGCAGGGCGTAGGCCAGCTCCATCGTCGGGAACCACACGGTGCGCAGCCGCAGCGTGTAGCGCTCCGCGGCATGCGCCTCGGCGAGGTCCGCCTCCATCCGTCGGGTCCGGCGCCGGCCCAGGCCGAG
>JBOGDY010000016.1:0-18208 GCA_050742955.1 Actinomycetes bacterium
CGCCCGGGACGCTCCTCGACCAGATCGTCGACGACGCAGCGCTGTTCCCGCCCGGCAACGCGCCGATGGCGCAGGCGGTCGCCTCGCACGCGACGCACCGCGCCGCCTGGTACGCCGACCTGGTCGGACCCTTGGTGTGCCCCGCCTCCCGGATCGACGAGCTCCGCAGCACCCTGCCCGCCGATGCGACCCTGGCGCTCTCGCTGGTGTTCGACGTGTCGGGGGACGCCGCCCACGACGCGCTCCGCGCCGTCGGCTCGGATGAGCGGCTTACCCTGGCGGCGGTCGAGGCGGCGCATGCGCGGCTCGGCGACGACGCCGCGACCGTCGGGGAGAACCTGCGGCGCCTGCCGGGGACCGTCGGCTTCCTCGAGGTGGCTCGCACCGGCTTCGACGACGGTCTCGACCTGGTCGCGAAGGGCGGCTGGCGGGCTGCGAAGTACCGCACCGGCGGGGTGACACCGGAGGACTTCCCCACCGAGGGTGAGCTGGCCGCCTTCATGATCGCGGCGGCCGAGCGTGACCTGCCGTTCAAGCTGACGGCGGGGCTGCACCACGCGCTCCGGTCGACCACCCGAGAGGGCTACGAGGCGCACGGCCTGCTCAACGCGCTCGTCGCCAGCCGGGTGGCGACGAGCGGCGTCGGGGGCCGGGAGGTCGCGATCGTGCTCGCCCAACGGCAGCCCGCGCCGCTGGTCGAGCTGATCAACGGATGGGACGAGAGCACCTGCGGCGACGTGCGGCGGGCGTTCCGCTCGGTCGGCTGCTGCGGGGTGACCGACCCCATCGGCGAGCTCGCCGAGCTCGGCCTGGTCGAGGAGCCGGCCGCGTGAGCACCTGGTTCGACGTGCCGGCCGGCTCGCCCTTCCCGGTGCAGAACCTGCCCTACGGCGTGTTCGTCCACGAGGACGAGGCGCCCCGGGTCGGGGTCGCGCTCGGCGACCAGGTGGTCGACCTGGCGCCGCTGGCCGCGGCCGAGGGGCTCGACGGCGGTCACGTGTTCGAGGCGGGCACCCTCAACCCCTTCATGGCGCTCGGCCGGCCCGCCTGGACCGCGGTCCGCTCCTGGCTCACTGAGCTGCTCACCCATGACGGCTACCGCGACCTGGTCGAGAGCCACCTCGTCGCCCGGGACGAGGTGACCCTCCTGCTGCCGTTCGAGGTCGGTGACTACGTCGACTTCTACTCCTCGCAGCACCACGCCGAGAACGTCGGGCGCATCTTCCGCCCGGACTCGGAGCCGCTGACGCCCAACTGGAAGCATCTGCCGATCGGCTACCACGGGCGCACCGGCACGGTCGTGGTGTCCGGCACCGACATCTTCCGCCCGAGCGGCCAGCGGAGGCCGTCGGGCGAGGACGCCCCGTCGTACGGGCCGTCGACCCGTCTCGACATTGAGGCGGAGGTGGGCTTCGTGGTCGGCGTGCCGTCACGGCGTGGCCGGCCGGTGCCCGTCTCCGCGTTCCGCGACCACGTCTTCGGCGTCTGCCTGGTCAACGACTGGAGCGCGCGCGACATCCAGGCATGGGAGTACATGCCGCTGGGGCCGTTCCTCGGCAAGTCGTTCGCCACGTCGGTGTCGCCCTGGGTGGTGCCGCTGGACGCCCTCGAGCTCGCGCGCGTGCAGCCGCCGGCGCAGGAGCCGGAGGTGCTGGCCTACCTGCGCGATGACGACCCCTGGGGCCTCGATCTCGAGCTCGAGGTCGCCTGGAACGGCACGGTCGTCTCCCGGCCGCCGTTCGCCGGCATGTACTGGACGCCCGGCCAACAGCTCGCCCACCTGACGGCCAACGGGGCGTCGCTGCGCACCGGCGACCTCTACGCCTCCGGCACGGTGTCCGGACCGGAGCGCGACCAGCGCGGATCGTTCCTCGAGCTGTCGTGGAACGGGCAGGAGCCGGTCTCGCTCGGCGACGGCACCACCCGGACGTTCCTCGAGGACGGCGACGAGGTGTCGATCACGGCATGGGCGCCGGGCGAGGCCGGCGCCCGGATCGGCTTCGGTGAGGTCAGCGGCCGCGTCGTACCCGCGTCTTCTTAGGCCAGGGGCCCTTCCGTCAGTCGAAGAGCTCCTCCATGAACGACTTGCGCTTCTTGCGCGGCTTGCCGTAGCCCTGCTGCTGGTGCCCGCCGTACTGCTGGTGCCCGCCATACTGCGGCTGGCCGTACTCCTGCGGGGGCGGTGCCTGCTGCGGGGCGGCGGACTGGCCGTGCCAGCCGTTCTCGGCGTCGACGAGGCGCTCGAGCTCCCCCCGGTCGAGGAAGATGCCGCGGCACTCGCCGCACTGGTCGACGGTGATGCCGCTGCGCTCATAGCTGCGCATCGCACCCTGGCATTTCGGACAGGTGAGTTCCATGTCCCTACGGACGACCCGCCGGGCCGCAGGGTTCCCGCGTCACGGGCTCAGGCTGGTACGACGATGGTGCGGACGGCCTTGTCGTGCAGGCACTGCCGCCACGGTTTGTCCCAGAGGCACCACAGCGCGTCGATGTAGCCCAGGGCCAGGTAGACCGCCTCGCGGACGAGGGCCTCCCGTCCGTCCGGAGGGCGTCCGCCCTCGAGCGTGACGACCCGGATGCCGAGCACCTTCTTGCCGAGCGTCTGCCCGTCGCGGCGCAGCATCAGCGTGTTGTAGGTGAGCACCACCCCCCAGCTGACGACCAGGAAGGCGAGGAACAGGAACAGTGCCCCGACGGCGATGAGGAGACCGGCCTCGTCGGCAGTCCCCCCGTCGCCGCCGGTGAGCGCCGAGCCCGCGATGATCGCGCCGACGAGCAGCAGCAGTTCGAGCGGGATGATCACGACGGCGAGGAGCAGGCCGTCGAGGATGCGCGCGGCCAGCCGCGGCCAGGGGTCGGCCAGCGGACGCGTCACGACCGGGGTGGGGGGCGCCGCGGGCGCACCCCAGGCCGACCCGTCCCACCAGCGCAACCCGCCGCGGGGCACCCACGGGTCCGGGTACCAGCCTGGCGGCACCGGGTTGCCAATGGCCCCATGCTCCCCAGCCCGACCGGCTCGCCAAACAGGGCGTCGCGATCGGGCGACGCTGGGCGCCGCGTGGTGGCGGCCCGACCGCGGCGTTCACCCCCCGACCGCGCCGAACTGGCCGCGGTCAGGGGCAAATGATCACGGTCGCGTGATCATTTCGAACGGTCCGGTCAGAGGTTGCCGCGGCGCTCCTGCTCACGCTCGATGGCCTCGAACAGCGCCTTGAAGTTTCCCTTGCCGAAGCCCAGCGAGCCGTGCCGCTCGATGAGCTCGAAGAACACCGTCGGCCGGTCGCCGATCGGGCGGGTGAAGATCTGCAGCAGGTAGCCGTCCTCGTCGCGGTCGACCAGGATGCCCCGGCTCTGCAGCTGATCGATCGGCACCCGGACCTCGCCGATCCGAGCCCGCAGCTCGGGGTCCTCGTAGTAGGAGTCCGGCGTGACGAGGAACTCCACACCCTCGGCGCGCATGGCGTCGACGGTGCGCAGGATGTCGTTGGTCGCCAGGGCGAGGTGCTGGGCACCGGGGCCCCGGTAGAACTCGAGGAACTCGTCGATCTGCGACTTCTTCTTGGCGATCGCCGGCTCGTTGAGGGGGAACTTCACCCGGTGGTTGCCGTTCGCGACCACCTTGGACATCAGTGCTGAGTAGTCGGTGGCGATGTCGTCGCCGATGAACTCCGCCATGTTCACGAAGCCCATCACCTTGTTGTAGAAGCCGACCCACTCGTCCATGTGGCCAAGCTGAACGTTGCCGACGACGTGGTCGAGGGCCTGGAACAGCCGCTTCGGTGCGCCCTCACGCTTCACGAACGACGAGGAGCGCGTGACGTATCCCGGCAGGTAAGGACCGTCGTAAGAGGTCCGCTGCACCAGAGAGTGCCGGGTTTCGCCATAGGCCGCGATGGCCGCAACCCGCACCGTGCCGTGCTCGTCCGCGACGTCGTGCGGCTCCTCGACGATCGTTGCCCCGGCCGCCCGCGCATGTGCGATGCAGGTGTCGACGTCGGGCACCTCGAGCGCGATGTCGACGACGCCGTCGCCGTGCGTCCGGTGATGGTCGAGCAGCGGGCTGGACGGGTCGACGCCGCCCTTGACCACGAACCGGCACGAGCCGCTCCTGAGCACGAAGGCCTTGTGGTCGCGGTTGCCGGTCTCGGGACCGGAGTAGGCGACCAGCTCCATGCCGAACGCCGACTGGTAGTAGTGCGCGACCTGGGTGGCGTTGCCCACCACGAAGACGACGGCGTCCCAGCCGGTCACCGGGAACGGGTCGGCGGACGCGTCGTACTCCACCAGGCCGACCAGCTGCTTGAGCTGCTGGAGGTCGAGGTCGGCGTCCCGTTCCTCCGCCGTGATGGCGGTCGCGGGTCCGGTCAGGGCGTCTGCGCTCATGCGGTGGGGCCTCCGGGGTCGGATGGGTGACTCTGACCCGCATGGAACCGCAGAGAGACACCTTGTGCAACGATCGACGTCAGAAGTGGACAACCTGTCCACATCCAGGTGCGATCCGGGCGGCGGGAGCGAACAGGATGACCATGACGCCGGACGGGCTCGACCGACGGATCGTCGAGGTCTTCGCGGCCGAGCCCCGCGTGGGGGTGCTCGAGTGCTCGCGGCGCATGGGCGTCGCCCGCGGCACCGTGCAGGCGCGGCTGGACCGGATGGCCCGCGAGGGCGTGATCCGCGGCTGGGGTCCCGAGCTGGACGCGGCCGCGATGGGCTACGGCGTCACGGCCTTCGCCACGCTGGAGATCCGCCAGGGCCAGCCGGACCGGCCGGGGCACGACACCGTCGCGCGTCACCTGGCGACGATCCCGGAGGTGCTCGAGGCGCACACGATCACTGGTGCCGGCGACATGTTCGCCCGCATCGTGGCTCGCTCCAACGCGGACCTGCAGCGCGTCATCGACCGCGTCGTCGACTTCGAAGGCATCGTGCGGGCGTCGACCGTCATCGCACTCGCCACCCAGATCCCCCACCGCGTCCTGCCGCTGCTCGTCGAGGCCACCACCGCGACGGATCGGGCAAAGACGCCGTAAACCACGACACGTGCGGCGTCAAGCGCGCCAGGCTGCCGGTCGATGCACCTAGACCAGCCGACATTCCGTACGACGGGAAGGCACGGCCCCGATGAGTGCCCGCACGACGACCTCCCGACTGACCCTCGCCGGCGTGCTCGCTCTCGCGTCGCTCACGCTGGTGGGCCCGTCCGGTGCGACCGCGGCGCCGGTTACCGCGCAGGCGACAGTGGCCACGGCTCTCCCGCCGCTGTCCGCCGTCGACCAGCGGATCAAGAACAGGCTCGCGACGCGGTCCCGGAACTCCCGGCTGGGCAGTGACCTGACCGGCCTGGTCACAGACGCCCGCAGCGGGCGGGTGATCTGGTCGAAGGACCGGAACGAGCGCCAGCTCCCCGCCTCCAACACCAAGATCGTCACCGCGGTCACCGCCCTCAGCTCCTTCGGTCCCCGCCACCGCTTCACCACGCGCGTCGTGAAGGGGACCTACTGGCGGCACGTGGTCCTGGTCGGCGCGGGCGACCCCTCGCTCACGTGGGGGAAGGTCGACACGCTGGCCGCCAGCACCGCCAAGGCGGTTCGCGCGCGTGGCGTCCGGCGGGTGACCGTCTACGTCGACGACACCCTCTTCCCGAGGCACTCGCTCGCATACGGCTGGAAGCGCAGCTATGTGCCGACCGACGTGCGGCCGGTGCGGGCGCTCGTGGTCGGGAAGCGGAAGGTGTGGGACACGTCGATCGACGCCGGCAAGATCTTCGCCGGCAGGCTCGCGGCACGGGGCGTGAAGGTTCGTGCCGTCACCCGCGGCCGGGCGCGGGCCGGCGCCACGACCCTGGGCTCGGTCCGCGGGGGCTACCTGAAGACGATGGTCGGTTACATGCTGCGTACCAGCGACAACGACCATGCCGAGGCGCTGCACCGGCTGGTCGCCCGCAAGGCCGGCTACAACCCGACGTGGTGGGGCGCCCGCATGGCCCAGCGGAAGGTTCTGAGCCGGCTCGGCGTCGACCTGGGCAGCTCCGCCCTCTACGACGGGAGCGGGCTCTCCCGCGCCGACCGTCTCACCGCGGCCCAGCTGGTGGCGACTTTGTCCCTCGCGTTCGACGGGGAGCACCCGCGGCTGGCTCCGCTGCGGTACGGGGCGATGGCGATCGCCGGGAGGACCGGCACCCTGGCGGCCAGCTACCTGCGGTACACGAGCTCGCCGACGAAGTGCGCAGCCGGGCTGATCCAGGCCAAGACCGGTTCGCTGTCGGGGGTGATCACGCTGAGTGGGTTCGCCCGGGGTGCGGACGGACGCGTCAAGCTCTTCTCCTTCCTCCTCAACGGCGTGCCGTCCACCCTCACCACCCGCCAGGCGGTCGACCGGCTGTCCTCGACCATCACCGGCTGCTGGTAGACCCGGGGGCTTCCGCTTCCGGGCCGGCAGGGGCGTAGAGTGCGAGCAGGACACTGATCCGCTGGGTCCAGTAATGGCCTGCGTGATGCCCCTGCTCCCGCGAAGGAAGCCCGATGGATCTGCATCTGTCCACGACCACGCACGACGACTACGCCGTCGTGCACGTGTCCGGCGAGGTCGACATCGAGACCGCGCCACAGCTCAGCGACCACGTGCTGTCCGTGATCCGCGACCACAGTGCCGAGATCCTGCTGGACCTCAGCCAGGTCCCCTTCATGGACTCGACAGGCCTCCAGCTGCTGCTCTCGATCCGCGAACGGGCAGAGCTGGCCGGTGGCGGGCTGGCGCTCGTGGGCGTCACCCGGCCGGTGATGAAGGTGCTGGACGTGACGGGGCTGGTGTCGACGTTCGCGCTCTTCGACGACGCCGGGTCCGCGGTCGAGCGGGTTCGCTCCAAGAGCCCCGCTGACTAGCGCCGGGCGACCGCCCACTCTCGGATCCGGTCGATGCGCGCCTGCAGCTGCTCGGTGGTCGCCTGGGCCGCGGGCGGCCCTCCGCAGACCTGCCGCAGCTCGGCGTGCACCGCGCCGTGGGGCACACCGGTGCGGTGATGCCAGGCGCCCACCAGTCCGTTGAGCTCCTTGCGCAGTGCCGGGATCGTCCGGTGCAAGCCCGGGGGCTGCCGCTTCGCCACGCCCCGGGTTCCGCCGCCACCCACCTGCTGTGCCGACTGGCGCGCCCGCAACAGCGCGGTGACCTGGTCGGGGTCGAGCAGCCCCGGCAGGCCCAGGAAGTCGGCCTCCTCCTCCGAGCCGACCGCGGCGAATCCTGCGGCGGGTCCGAACTCGCCGCCGTCGAAGAGCACCCGGTCGAAGGTCGCCTCCGCCTCCAGCGCCTCGAAGGCGAGCTCGTCCTGCCCGTCCGGCTCGGTGCGGGTCCGGTCGGCGGCCGCGACGAGTGCGTCCTCCGGGGCGAACATGTCGCCGGCTTCACCGGGTGGGCGGTCGAGAGCGTGGTCGCGTTCGACCTCCATCTCGGCCGCGTGCTGCAGCAACAGCGGCACCGAGGGCAGGAACACCGAGGCCGTCTCGCCACGCCGCCGGGCCCGCACGAACCGGCCGACGGCCTGTGCGAAGAACAGCGGCGTCGAGGTCGAGGTGGCGTAGACACCGACCGCGAGCCGCGGCACGTCCACGCCCTCCGACACCATCCGCACCGCGACCATCCAGCGGTCCTCACTCGCGGCGAAGGCCTCGATGCGGGCGCTGGCACCCGGCTCGTCGGACAGGACCACGGCGGGTGCCTCGCCGGTCAGCCGGCTCAGCTGTGCGGCGTAGGCGCGGGCCGACACCTGGTCGGTGGCGATCACGAGCCCACCGGCGTCGGGCACGCCCCGGCGTACCTCCGTGAGCCGCCGGTCGGCAGCGGCGAGCACCTGCGGGATCCAGTTGCCGTGCGGGTCCAGCGCAGTTCGCCAGGCCTGTGCCGTGGCGTCCTTGGTCAGCGGCTCGCCGAGCGTTGCGCTGACCTCGTCGCCGGCCCGGGTGCGCCAGCGCATCTGACCCGAGTAGGACAGGAAGATCACCGGCCGTACGACGCCGTCGGCCAGCGCGCGCCCGTAGCCATAGCTGTAGTCGGCCACCGATCGGCGTACGCCGTCGGACCCTGGCGCGTAGGTGACGAACGGGATCGCGCTGGTGTCGGACCGGAACGGGGTCCCGGTCAGGCTCAGGCGCCGCGTCGCGGGCTCGAACGCCTCGCGCATCGCGTCACCCCACGACCGGGCGTCGCCGCCGTGGTGCACCTCGTCGAGGATCACCAGCGTCCTGCGCGCCTCGGTGCGCCGCCGGTGCAGCAACGGATGCGCAGCAACCTGGGCGTAGGTGACCGCGACCCCCGTGAAGTCGCGTGAGGCCGCACCGTGGGCGTTGCGGAAGGTCGGGTCGAGGCCGATGCCGACCCGGCCGGCGGCCTCGGCCCACTGGTGCTTCAGGTGCTCGGTCGGCGCGACCACGGTGACCGCCTGGACCACCTGGCGCTCGAGCAGCTCGCTGGCGATGCGTAGCGCGAAGGTCGTCTTGCCGGCACCGGGCGTGGCCACCGCGAGGAAGTCACGACCGGCGCGGGGCCCATCGGAGGCGCTGAGGTAGGCGTCGAGAGCCTCCTGCTGCCAGGCGCGCAGGGCGTCGGCGGTGCCCCAGGGGGCGCGGAGGGGGTAGGCGGGCGAGAGGTGGGATGCGGCAGAGGTACTCATCGGTCCGGCGAGGCTAGCCGGGCCGTCGCGCCGACATGCCGAGCACCGTGACGTACGCACCGAAGTCGTGCCGCCGTGCTAGCGCGTGTCGCCGGGCCGGCCAGGCGGCACGGGGGGTAGTCGCGGGGCGATTTGCCCGCATATGGTGTGGCCCACATCACTGGATTTCGTCGCAGGGAGGCCGCGATGATCCGCCCCACACGTAACCTCCGACTGGTCGCGATGGCGGGTCTCGCCGCCGCCGCGATGGTCCCGGGATCGGCTGCCGCCGTCGTGGGCGACACCCGCGCGGCGCCCGCGACCGGCCTCGCCTCCTCCCCCGAGCTGACCGAGTCCTCCCGGCTGGCCGACCGGCGCTCGCTGGTGGTCGGCGACCGGGCCTACGCGATGGGCACCGCGGACTCGCTCTACCCGGCGGCCGGCTGGCACATCCGCGGTGAGATGGGCGGGGTGTGGTCGCAGCCGATCAAGCTCGTCGACGGCGTGTGGTTCCGGGTGGCCGACGAGTGGCTCGGCGACCCGGACGGCGGCCGCGCGACCGGCACCACGGTCGGGTGGGGCTACACCCGCACCTCCTACGAGCCCGTGGACAGCGTCCGGGTGGCGCGCACCGACTTCGTGCCCGACGGAACCCGAGCCACGCTGGTCGGCATCACGCTGTCCTCGCCCCAGCCGCGCACCGTCCCGCTGGCGATGGACGCGCACTCCGAGCTGATGGCGTCCTACCCGTGGGGGTGGACCAAGCCGAACGCCGGGACGTTCAACCTCCCGGACAGGGGCGCCTATGACCGTGGCGCGCTGCTGTTCAGGGAGACCGGCACGCCGCCCGTCACCAACGCGTCGGCGCACGACTGGGCCGCCCTGGTCGCCGGCCAGACCACGCCTCGCTCGCACCAGCTCGGGCCCGACCACCGGGGGCCGCAGGACCCGGCCGTGGTCTGCCCGGCCGACGGCCCGGCGCCACCCACATGTGACGACGGCGCCTTCGGCAAGGGCACCGGCGGTCAGCTGCGCTGGCAGGTCAGGCTCGCGCGCAACCAGCCCACGACCCTGTGGTTCGCCGTCGCCGGGTCGGACAAGGGCGTCGCGGACGCCCGTGCCGAGCTCGCCGACGCACTCGCCGACCCGGCCGCAGCGCTCGCGGCGAAGGTCGCCTCCCGGCAGCAGGCCGCCTCGCACACCCAGGTCGACCTGCCCGGCGACCCCTTGCTCGAGGCGAGCATCGACTGGAGCAAGCAGAACCTGCTCGACTCGGTGCAGGAGGCCCGCGACCTGGCGCTGCGACCGGTACGTGAGGGGAACGAGTACCCCCCGCCGGAGGGCACGCTGGCCAGGGCCCGGTGGCTGGGTGCCGGCTGGCCGGACTATCCGTGGCTGTTCGGCACGGACGGCGAGTACACGGCTTTCGCAAGCGTCGCGATGGGTCAGTTCAGCGACATCAAGGCACACCTACGCGCGCTGCGTGACGTCAGCGAGGTCGTCAACGGCGACAGCGGCAAGGTCGTGCACGAGGTGATGCCGGAGGGTTCGATCTACTACGGCACCCTCGACTCGGCCGGCAACACCGACGAGACCTCGAAGTTCCCCAGCGCCGTGGCGCTGATCTGGCGGTGGACCGGCGACGACGCGTTCCGTGACGACCTCTACGACTTCACCGTGCGCAACATGCGCTACGTCGTCGAGGAGCTGGACGAGGACGGCGACGGATGGCCGGAGGGCCTCGGCAACGTGGAGCGGTCCGGCATGGGCGAGGAGAAGCTCGACAACACCGTCTACACGATCCGCGGCCTGCGCGACCTCGCCGACATGGCGCGCGGCAAGGGCGACACCGCCACCGCGACCTGGGCGTCGGACCAGGCGGCGGCGCTCGAGGCGCAGTTCGAACAGGCTTGGTGGTACGGCGGCGACTCCCACCAGTACGCCGACTCGATCGACGACCCGGCGAACCCGGCGAACGACAACACGAAGATCCTCCAGCGGCACTGGATCGGGGTGACACCCATGGACGCCGAGCTGGTTCGCGAGGGCCAGGTCACCCGGCCGCTCGCGAGCGACGAGCACGGCCAGGAGGGCCTGCAGCAGCGCCAGCAGGCGTGCTACTCGGGCGAGTTCGGGCTCTTCCACACGGGCACCGGCCCCACATCCGCACCGGAAGGCAACCCCGGGCCGTCCTGCGACTCCGTGGTCTCCGCGGTCAGGAGCGAGCGGTCGGTCTTCTCGCTCAACACCGGGATCATGGCCGTCGCGGAGGGCAACTTCGGTCGGCTGGGCGCTGGACAGCAGCAGCGCTACACCACCGGAAACGCCCGCATCCAGCTCGACCCCAGCGTGTGGGAGATGCCGGGCGCGATGCCGGAGATCGCGCCGAGCCCGGACTTCAACGCCAACATCGACCGACCGCTGTACGACCGGTCGATGGTGCTGCAGGCCTGGGGCACGTACGGCACGCTCTGGCCGGTGGTCCACCACCAGCTCGGCATCAGCCCGGACCTGGGACGGGACCGTGTGTCGGTCGTTCCCCAGGTCCCGGACGGCCAGAACCGCGTGGCGGGCAGCAACGTCCGGCTGGGTGGCGGTTCGGTCGACGTCACCGCGGAGCGGAGCACCTCGACACTGACGACGGCCGTGACCCGGCACCTGACGGCGGACCTGGTGATCGGCCATGTGCTCCCCGACGGCGCCGAGGTCGCCTCGGTGACGCTGAACGGCGCACCCGTCGCCTACGACGTGCGCTCGACGGCGCGCGGCGACGACGTCGTCGTCGACGCGGGACCCGGCACCGGCACGAGCACCCTGGTGGTCACACTGACCTGAGTACGAAGTGGGGTACTTTCCTCGGCATGACGCCTGACCAACCCGCTGCGACCGAGCCCCAACCCAGCCCCGACAACCTCGCGTCGGCACTGCAGGTCACGGAAGGCGTCGTCGCCGGTGTGCGCCCCGAGCAGGCGCACCTGCCGACGCCGTGCCCCGAGTACGACGTGTCCCGCCTGCTCGACCATCTCGTCGGCTTCGCCACCAGCTTTGCCGACAAGGCCAACGGCGTGGAGCCGGCGGCCGACCCGACGGCGACAACCGCCGGCGACGACCCGAAGGCCGCCTACCACGATGCAGCGGTCCGGTTGATCGACGGCTACCGCGGTGGGGCCTCCGACGAGGCAACACCCCTGGCTGTCGTGCTCATGGAGACGGTCACCCACGGCTGGGACCTGGCGAGGGCCACCGGCCAGACGACGCGCTACCCGGAGGAGGCTGTCGAGGCAGCCATCGTCGCGGGTCGCGGGATGATGTCGCCGCGGTACCGCGGAGAGGGCATGCCCTTCGGCGAGGAGGTCGAGGCTTCTTCGTCCGCCCCGGCGCTCGACCGGCTCGTTGCTTTCATGGGCCGAGACCCCGATTGGTCCGCTTGAGCAGCTAGCTCGGCGTCCACGCCGGATCGCGACCGGCGAAACCGAGCGCGCGGTCGAGGTCCGGGGCATCCTCGGGGACGTCGACCACCGGGCCGAAGAGCCCCTCGCGACTGGCCGCTTGCTCCGGCTGGGCCGACGCCTTGGTGAAGGCCAGGACCGCCGTCGTGCTGGCGGGGTCGCAGGCGAATGGTTGGCCGGTGGCGCGGGCGAGGTCCCAGCCGTGGAGCACCAGCTCGTCCAGTGCGACGGTGCCCGTCAGCTCGGCGGGCATCGTGACGCCTCCGGCCTCGGTCATGCCCTCCCAGGCGCTGGGATCGCGCCAGGCCCCGGCCAACTCGTCGAGCCGTCGCGGGAGCAGGGTGCGCCAGCTCGGATCGAGGTGCCCGGCGGTTGCTTGACCAGGTCCGGTGCCGGCACCGCCCTCGGCCGCAGTGGTCTTGCGCGCCGCCCAGGTGAAAGCCAGCGACAAGCCCATGAGGTGGTCGAGCAAGGCGGCAACCGGCGTGCCCTCGCACGGTGTGGGATCGGCCAGTTGTGTGTTGGTCACACCGTCCAGCAGGCGCGACACCTCGCGCGCCGCGGGGGCAAGGTCGAGAATGGGCACAGCGTTCCTCAGCGGGACATGCTGCGAGCCATGCTAGGTCGTTCGTCCGCGAGGTCGATCGAGCGGTCCTCGCTGCCGAACCTCTTCCTGAGCACGAGGACGGCAACGACGAGGGAAGCCAGTGTTGCCAGCAGGCCGGCCGCCATGTTCTGAGTGAGGCCAAGGGTGAGATAGCCGACGATGGAGGCGGCACTGCAAACAAACGCGTAGGGCAGCTGCGTCGTCACGTGATCCATGAGGTCTATGCCCGACCCGATCGAGGACAGGATCGTCGTGTCGGACAACGGCGACGTGTGGTCACCGAAGATCGCCCCGGCGAGCACGGCACCGAAGGAGGGGATCAAGAGACCGATGTCCACGGCCACCACGATCTCAGCGGCTATCGGGAGCAGCAGGCCGAAGGTGCCGAAGGTGCTGCCCATCGAGAACGAGATGAACGAGGCGATCAGGAACAGCAGGACGGGCAGCATCGAGAACGGCAGAGTGCCGTCCAGCAGACCAGCTGCGTACTCACCGATACCCAGCATGGAGATGATTTCGGCTGTCATCCACGCGAGGAACACCACTGCGACAGCCGTCAGCATCGACTTGGCACCCGACAGGGCCGCCATCGCGACCTGCTGCGCGGGCATCTTCCGCAGCAGCAGCTTCACCCCCGAGACGACGCACGCGGCGAGCCCGCCGTAGAACAGCGCAAGGATGACGTCCGTGTTCGAAAGGACCTTGAGCGGGGTCAGCGCTCCGTCCGTGCTCGAGATCCCGATCCAGAGCGCGCCCGCGACCGTGAAGCCGATCAGTGTCAGCACCGGAAGAACCAGGTCACTGACCTTTCCGTCCTCTCGCGTGGGCAGGTCCTGGCTGGTCTCACCCAGCACCTTCCCGCGTGATGAGTCGAACAGGACGCCCTCGTTGATCGCCCTCTCGTCATGTCGGCGCATCGGACCGAAGCTGAGGCCGAAGAACGCGACGGCGAACACGAACAGAAGCGCCGTGATCGCGTAGTAGTTCGTCGGGATCGTCAGCAAGAAGGCCTCGTACCCTGAGTACTCGGTGATCTCGTTGGCGCTGAAGATTCCCGCCATCGCTGTCGCGATGAATGCCGCCCAGCCAGAGATGGGCGTCAGGATGATGACGGGCGCGGCCGTCGAGTCCACCAAGTAGGACAGCTTGGCCCGGGAGATGCGATGCCGATCGGTGATCGACCTGCTGACGTTCCCTCCGACAAGGCAGCTGAAGGCATCGTCGAAGAAGATGATGATCCCCATGACTATCGGGACCAGGTGCGCCTGGAAGCGCGTCCTGACCTTGGTGATCGCCCACTCGGAGAAGGCCAGCAGCCCACCGGACACATAGATGAAGGACGTCAGCACACCGAGGAGCAGCACGAACGCACTGATGTACATCTCCTCGGCCAGCTCGCCTTCGTCAATGATCAGCCCTCCGACTACCTCCCTGATGAGTGAGACGCTCGCCGGAACGTCCCAGTCGCTGTGCAGCAGCGCGCCTAGGACGATCCCGGTACCCAACGCGAGGAAGATCCTCCTGGTGGCGATCGCCAACGCGATCGTGACGACCGGGGGGATGAGGGACAGCGCAGACGGTTCCACGAGAAGACTCCTCAGAGAGGGTTCACGGCAGGTCAGTCGGTGTTCTTGTCGGGGACGAGGTAGGTGATCAGGCGGCCGAGGCCCTGAACCTCGCACGCGACCTCATCGCCTGGCTGCAACCAGCCCGGCTCGGGCATGCCCATCGCTACGCCTTCCGGTGTCCCGGTGTAGACGACATCGCCCGGTTCCAGGGTCATGACCTGGGACAGGTCACTCACCAGGTCCGCGACGGAGAAGATCATGTCCGCTGTGTTGGAGCTCTGACGTAGCTCGCCGTTGACCCAGCAATTCAGGTCCAGGTCCTGGGGGTCAGGCACCTCATCGGCCGTGACCAGGTGCGGCCCGAGGGGAGCGAACCCGTCGATCGCCTTGCCGTAGGTCCACTGGTTGCTGCGCATCTGTAGGTCGCGCGCGGACAGGTCGTTGCCGGTGGCGTAGCCGAAGACGTGGTCGAGGGCCTCGTCGGGAGCAACCCGGTGCGCGGACCGCCCGATCACGGCCACCAGCTCGACCTCGTAGTCGCACTTCTTCGTGACGACCGGGACTGTGACGTCGTCACGATGGCCGGCCAGGCTGTTCGTGAACTTCGCGAAGTAGATCGGGTGCTCAGGGATCGGCAGCCCGGCTTCCTGCGCGTGCTTGAGGTAGTTGGCCCCCACACAGATGATCTTGCTCGGTTCGGGCACCGGTGGCCCGTAGTTGATCTCGGACTCCGGCACGGTTGCACCGCCGGTGGCCAGCACCCGTTCCAGCTGCTCGAGCGCCTGTGGGCCTCCCGTGATCACGCCCTGGACGGAGTCCGGTGCGGGCAGTCCCGCCCCTTGTGCCGCTTCGCGAACGTCGAGGATGCCGCTGTCTGTCCTGATGCCCAGCCGCAGGCCGTCGGCCGCGTGGAAGGAAAGCAGTCTCACCGTCGAACGCTCCTCCATCTACTGGCGAGCCCCGCCGGACTGCGAAGCCCGCACCGTGAAACTTCAGTCTGGACAAACTAGGATATAAGTGTCAAGGACGAGTCATATCGACGCTGGGAAGCAGATGCGATGACCACGGAGCGGACGCCCGAGAGCCCGCTCGGTGAGCGCGCGTACCGCGAGCTGCTGCATCGGCTGATCACGCTGGAGATCCGACCGGGCGATGCGCTCAGCGAGGAGTCGCTCGCCGCAGACCTCGGTGTCGGGCTGACACCCATCCGCCGTGCGGTGGCGCGGCTGGCGCAGGAGGGCTTGGTGCGCGTCTACCCGCGCCGAGCGACCATCGCCGAGGAGGTGCGGATCAGTGACATCCAGCATCTGTGGGAGATCCGCGTACCGCTCGAAGAGGCTGCGGCCTTCTATGCGGCGCAGCGGGCATCGGCCGGCCACAAGCAGGAGCTCCAAGGGCTTCTAGGACAGCTGGAGGACCCGCCGACGGAGGCTGCCGAGGTGCTCGAGCTGCACCGACGCGTCCACGGGTCGATCGCAGCGGCGTCGATGAACCCCTACATCGCCGACCGGATGACCAAGCTGCTGAACCTGACGCTGCGGTGCTGGCATGTCCTGCACCAGTCCGGGAGCCTCGAGGACCACGACCTGCGCCCGCACCACCTGCCTCTCCTCACCGCAATCATTGACGGAGACCCCGATGCGGCGGTCGCGGCCAGTCGCCACCATGTGAGCTGGTCCCTGCCCACGCCGCGCCCGCACGATCCGCAGGCCGCGCAAGCTGCCGCACCACCAACCATCGGCCGGCCCATGGAGACCGCCCGCCGAGTGTGTTCAGCCCGCGAGTCGAGAGCGCGATGACAACGACACCGACCCCCACGTGGCCGGTGCCCGTGCCGCTTCGGCGGGTGCTGTTGCTCGCTCCACCGCTGCTGCTGGCGGGACTCGAGATTCTCCATCCTCAGCCGGAGATGAACGCGCAGGCCGTGATGGACGTGTCGACGTGGTTCGCCGTCTTCCACGCCATCCAGCTCGTGCTCACCGGGCTGCTCGCCCTGTCCGTGCTGCTGCTTGCCGACGCCTTCGGACGGGCGACCGCATGGGCGACCCGACTCGGCTCGGCATCTTCATGGTCTTCTTCAGCGCTTACGACACCCTGGCCGGGATCGGCACCGGGCTCGCGATGCGAAGCGCGCGCGACCTGTCGCCCGCACAGCAGGAGGGTGTCTTCGAGGTGGTCAAGGACTGGCCGGCATTGGGGCCTCCCTTCGCACTCAGCATCATCGGGACCGGCGGCTGGTTGGTCGCCGTCGGTGCTCTCGCCTTGGCCGCGCGCCGTCAAGGCGCCCCGCGACGCGAGTGGATCCTCATCGGGCTGGCCGCGGTGTTCCTGCTGGCTGGGCACCCGTTCCCGGGCGGAACGCTCGCCTTCGGCTGCTTCTTCGTCGGAGCACTTCTGCACGAAAGGCGTTCCGGCGCTTCCAGTGAGAACAGGGGGCCGGGCGTCAACGACGGCCAACACCCCGAAACGTAGCCGGAAGCGTGGCCCTACGCGGCGGCGGCCCGGGGCGCTATCGCCGCGCCGACGAGGGCCACCGCGGCCATGACGGCGTAGATCAGCAGGAACACCCCGGCGTTGCCGTGGTGGCCGGCGTGCAGCCCGGCAAAGATCGCGCCGGCGGCTCCGATCAGCACGATGGAGCCGAAGGCGTCGCTTACCTGCAGCGCAGCCGAGTTGGCACCCTGCTCGCGCACCGGCGACAGCTCGAGCACCAGCACGCTGAGCGAGGTGAGTCCGAGGCCCATCCCGAGTCCGGCGACGACCCACCCGAGCGCGGCCATGGCCGGCGGGAGGCTGTCGGACGTGGCCAGCGCGACCAGCCCAATCCCGACGGCGAGCAGCAGGAGCCCCGCGGTCACCAGCCGCACCCGGGAGACCCGCGTCGAAGGGCGCCCCTGGTACCACGAACCCAGGGCCCAGGTGAGCGCACCGCCGGTCAGCGACGCCCCCGCGAGCGTGGTCGCCAGGCCGCGCTCCTCGACCAGCATCAGCGGGATGAACGTCTCGGCGCCGAAGAAGGCCCCGGCGAAGACGCCACGCAGCACGACGACGGTCGGCAGCCCCCGGGCGAGGCGGAGCGCACCCGTTGGGAGCAGCCTGGGGACGCTAGGCACCAGCAGCAGGACCGCGAGGACCAGGGCGGGCACCGCTGCCCAGCCGAGCACCTGACCGGCGTACTGCAGGGCCGCTGTCCCGACGGCGGCGGCCACCGCCGGCAGCAGCCGGCTGCGGCGCGGGCCGGTGGAGGGCTGATCGGGCTCGGCGCGGCTGTCGAGGCCGCGCAGGTGCGGCAGGACGAGCAGGGTCGACCCGAGCAGCAGTGGCAGCACGCCCAGGAAGACCCAGCGCCAGGACACCGTGTCGGCCAGCAGGCCGGCGATGGGCGGACCGACCAGAGCCGGCACGATCCAACCGCTGGACATGGCGGAGAACACCCGTGGCCGCAACGCCTCCGGGAAGGCGCGTGCGACGACGACGTAGAGCGCAACGACGTTCATGCCTGCGCCGAAGCCCTGCACGGCGCGGGCGACCACGAGGACCCACATCGTGTGCGCGGCGCCCGCCAGCACCAGGCCGACGCCGAAGACCAGGGCCGCGGTCAGGAACGGCACGACCGGCCCGCGACGGTCCGAGACCTCGCCGGCCACCACCATGCCGAGCAGGCTCGTGGTGAGGAACACGGAGAACGCCAGGCCGTAGCCACGCAGCCCGTCCAGCTCGCGCGCGGCGACCGGCATCGCGGTCGCAACCGCGATGGCTTCGAACGCGATCGCCACGACGACACCGACGATGCCGAACGCCATGCCCCGGTGGGCGGGGTGGAACAGGCGGTGTACGACGACAGGCGACGGGTCGCCTGCGGCAGTGTCGGTGGCGAGGGACATGGACGAGATCATGCAAGTTGAACCGCACTTCACGTCAAGCCATTTCGATGGCGTGCGTG
>JBOGDY010000017.1:0-18035 GCA_050742955.1 Actinomycetes bacterium
GGCCAGCACCGGGTGCTCCGCGACCAGACCCGCCTGACTCATACCGGCAACCTAGCGAGGGGGTCGGACACAAACCCCCGACGGAAACCCGTTATCCACAAAGGCGAAAGTCCCCCTCGCCGGCTCCACCCAGGCGGTCCGGGCGATACGACCGCAGTGACAACCGTCCCACTTCTGCGTGCGAGCCTGACAGGCTGACCCTGTGCCCGAACTCGACCTGCTGCTCCGCGCGCCACGAGCAGTCGTCGACGGCGTGGAGGGCACGCACAGCGTCGCTGTGACCGAAGGGCGCATCGTCGCCGTCGAGCACATCGATGCCCGCCTGACGGCCCGCGAGGTCGTCGACCTCGGACCGGACGAGGTCCTGCTCCCCGGGCTCGTGGACACTCACGTCCACGTGAACGAGCCCGGCCGCACCCACTGGGAGGGCTTCGCCAGCGCCACCCGGGCGGCGGCCGCCGGAGGGGTCACCACGATCGTCGACATGCCGCTGAACAGCGTCCCGCCGACCGTCGACGTGGCGTCGCTTGAGGCCAAGCGCCGGGCAGCCCGTGGACGGGTCTTCGTCGACGTCGGGTTCTGGGGCGGCGCCGTCCCAGGCAACCGCGGCGACCTGCTTGCCCTTCACGACGCCGGCGTCTTCGGCTTCAAGTGTTTCCTCGTCGACTCGGGTGTGGTGGAGTTCCCACCGCTCGACCTCGTCCAGCTCGCCGAGGTCCTCGACACCCTGCGCATCGTGGACGCCCTGACGATCGTGCACGCCGAGGACGCCGGACGCGTCGCAGCCGCCTCGCAGCCGGCCGGGCGCAGCTACCGAGCTTTCCTCGACTCTCGGCCGGACGAGGCCGAGACCGTCGCTGTCCAGGCGCTGGCCGACCTGTCCCGTCGTACGGGCGCCCGTGCCCACGTGCTGCACGTCTCCAGCGCGCGCGTCCTCCCCGTCCTACGTCGCGCCCGTCGCGACGGCACCCGCCTCACGGCCGAGACCTGCCCCCACTACCTCGCGCTCGCCGCCGACGACGTGCCCGACGGCGCCACACAGTTCAAGTGCTGCCCCCCGATCCGCGACGACGCCAACCGGGACCTCCTGTGGCAGGGACTGGGCGACGGGACCATCTCGTGCGTCGTGTCCGACCACTCGCCCTGCACCGCCGACCTCAAGCTGCTCGAGGACGGCGACTTCGACCATGCCTGGGGCGGCATCGCGTCGCTGCAGCTGGGTCTCTCCGTGGTGTGGAGCGAGGCGCGGCGACGCGGTCTCGCGGTCGCCGACGTGGTGCGCTGGATGAGCGCTGCCCCCGCCGATCTGGCCGGGCTCACGAACAGGAAAGGCCGCATCGCAGTCGGCGCCGACGCCGACCTGTGCGTGCTCGCGCCGGACGAGACGTTCGTGGTGGACCCGGAGCGCCTGCACCACCGCAACCTGGTCACGCCCTATGCCGGGACCGAGCTGCGCGGAGTGGTCCGGCGCACCTGGCTGCGCGGACGTGAGGTCGGCGACGAGCCGACCGGCGAGCTGCTGGCCGCTCGCTAGGCCGCGATTCCCCACGACCGACGCGGTCACGGCACAATCGCACCATCGGAGTCACACGGCACGGAGGCCCGACATGGCGACTGACCTGACCGTCCACCTCGACGACCAGCCGGGCGAGCTGGGCAGGCTGGGGGCGCTGCTCGGGCGGTCCGGGGTCAACATCGAGGGCCTCTGCGCCGTGACCAGCGGCGGCGGCAAGGCCGAGGTCCACGTGCTCGTCCACGACCTCGCGGGTGCGTTCACGGCGCTGGCCGGCTCCGGCATCGACATCGCCGGCGAACAGGAGGTGGCGGTCCTGACCGTCGAGGACCGCCCGGGGGTGCTCGGCGAGGTCAGCCGCACGCTCGGCGCCGCCAACGTGAACATCACCCTGGCCTACCTCGCCACGAACACCCGGCTCGTCCTAGCTGCCGACGACCTCGCCGGAGCGCTGGCAGCTCTCGGTCAGGTCGAAGAAGGTCAGGGGCGCTCGTCGACGCCGTAGCGGTCGGCCATGGCGCTCACGTGCTTGGGCAGCCGGCCACGTCGTACATCGTCGAGTGTCACGGTCTCCAGCGCCTGGCGCAGGCTGCCGCGGACCGCGATCCAGACGGTGCGCAGGCTCTCGGCGGGACCCTCGTAGGTCAGTGCGGCCGGGCTCACATCACGGACGGTCGCGAGCGGTCCTTCTACCGCCCTGATCACGTCGGCGATGTTGATCTCGTCGGCCGGCTTCGCGAGGACGTAGCCGCCCTCCGGTCCGCGCCGGCTCACCAGCAGCTTCTTCTGCTTGAGCTGGCGCAGGATCTCGAGCAGGAACTTCAGGGGGATGTCCTGTGCCGTCGCCAGCCGCTCGGCCTTGACCGGCGTCTGTGACCCCTCCTCGGCGAGCTGCACCAGCGCCCTGACGGCGTAGTCGACCCGGGCGGAGATGCGCATGCGGACACTCTGTCAGACCCAGATCGGGACATTGGGAACGACGCGACGTGCAGGCAGAGCGCAGGACCGGCCGGTGAGCGCGTCAGCGAACGAGGCGCAGGGTGCTGTCCGGGCCGTCCTCGAAGACGACGCCGAGGCCGGGGACGTAGATCTTCTCCTCCATCGTGCCGTCGTCCTGCTTGGCCCGCACGAGCATGCCGTCGGCCCGGGTCCCAGCGGGAGTGCGCACCCGCGCGTCCAGACGGGTCACCTCGTCACGCTCGACGATGCCCGCAGACGGAAAGTCCTCGGACCAGAACACCTGGCCGACGCGCGGCTTTCCCGGAATCAGCAGGCCGGGAAGCGCACCGTCACGTCCGGCGAGCCAGGCGCCCTCGTGGTTGTCGACCTTGCCGTTCTCGTAGTTGTCGACGGCCTCGCCGAAGTACCAGACCCCGCCGTCGTCGCCCTGCGCGAAGTAGTCGTACGCCACCTCGGTCAGCTCTCCGTCGAGGTACGCGCGATGCCGGGCCACCGCGACCTTCGTGGTGCCCCCCGCCCACTCGATCGACTTGGTGCGCTCGAGCAGCACGATGTCGGCCCGGTAGGGCTTCCCTTCCTCCGTGCCGACCAGGTCGTAGCCGCCGAGGTCGCTGATCGGGAACCACGGGTTGGTGATGGCGGTCGGATCGGAGAACGACGGGATGGGCGCGTTGCGGCCCTTGTCGAGCGGTTCCGAGGCCGAGGCGTTCGGCCGGACGGGGGCAGGATCATCCACGGCGAATCCGAATCCGGCGAGCGCAGCACCCAGGATGAGCAACCCGGTGGCGACAGCGATCAGCACAACTCGTCCTCGGTGATGCCCACGTCGGGGGCTGGCGGGCGCTGCATCAGGCTTACGACGGACTGCGGTAGGGGCGATCACTGGGTCCTGCTTTCAGATTGGCCTCGACCCCGTTACGGCTCTTTTCGCCAGGTCTCATCGTTGCCTCGAGGCTGCCAGTGCAAACCCATCCGCCGACACCTGAAGCTGCGCTGAACGAGCGACGACAAGCAACGGAACAGCGCCCAGAGGGGGCGGGCCAGGTGCCGGTTCAGCTCGCAGGGACCGAGGTGTACTCGACCGCGGCGTCGAGCAGCCACGACGCGAGGTAGTCGGCGAACGACGACCGCACGAGGACCCACAGCTCGCCGGCCGGGCGGGCGACGAGCACGACCTGGGCGCGGGCGAGCATCGTCTGTGCGCAGCGGCCCGGGGGGAAGACACGCGGGTGGAGGTCGAGCGCGCAGCCTCGGGCAAGAAGATCGAGTGCCGCCGCTCCCGAGACGGTGAGCACGGTGCGATGGGCCGAGACCACGACGACCGACACGTCCGCGTCACCGGCGGCCGCGCGCAGTTGCGGTTCGAGTTCCTCCTCGGCGCCCGGTGGCCCGACCACGAGCCACTCGTCGGGACCGAGCCACAGCACCGCGAGGTCCCCTGTCCCGGCCCACGTGTTGGGCGCGAGCGGCAGGTCGACCCCGAGCACGTCGCCCGCCGACGACACCGCCGGCCCGGCCGGGTCCAGCCGCAGGTTCAGCAGCGACCGGAACGGCAACTCCTCGATCCGCACCGCACCGGCGGACCGCGAGCCGACGGCAGCCAGCTCGCCGGCACGGTGAGCCAGCGGGCTTCGTCGCAGGTCAGCCGTCACGGCGAGTCCCCTCGGGGTCGTAGAGAACGGGACCGGTGACCCGCACCGGCACCACGTCGGACCCGACCGGCACGTGCAGCAGGTCGCCCTCGCGGGCCCGGCCGTCACGCAGCAGGGCGAGCGCGAAGGTGCGTCCGAGTGCGGCGCTGCGATAGCTCGACGTCACGTGCCCGAGCATCGGCACCGGCGGCGGGGGCAGCACCGCGGCCTCCACCAGCTGCGACCCTTCGGGCAGCAGCCGCTGCGGCTCCTCGGGCAACAACCCGACGAGCTGCTTGCGGTCGGCCCGGCTGGTGTCCGGTCGGGCGAAGGAGCGCTTGCCGACGAAGTCCGCCTTCTTCTTCGACACAACCCACCCCATGCCGAGGTCCTGCGGGGTGACGGTGCCGTCGGTGTCCTGGCCGACGATGGGATAGCCCTTCTCGGCGCGCAGCACGTGCATGGTCTCGGTGCCGTAGGGAGTGATGCCGAACGGTTCGCCGGCGGACTCGACCGCCTCCCACAACGCCGGCCCGTCCCACCACGGCACGTTGACCTCGAAGGCCAGCTCGCCGGAGAAGCTGATGCGGGCAACCCGTGCCGTGAGCCCGGCGACCGAGCAGTCGCGCCAGGTCATGAACGGGAAGCTGTCCTTGTCGACGGACAGGTCCGGGGCCAGCCGGGCGAGCACGTCCCGCGAGCGCGGACCGACCACCGCGACGGTCGCCCACTGCTCGGTCACCGACGTGAGCCGCACCCGCAGGTGGGGCCACTCGGTCTGCAGCCACTCCTCCATCCAGTCGAGGACCGCGGCAGCGTTCCCGGTGGTAGTGGTGACCAGGTAGCGGTCGTCGGCCAGCCGGAAGGCGGTGCCGTCGTCGAACACCATCCCGTCGGCGCGGCACATGACGCCGTAACGGATCGAGCCCACCGCCAGCGAGCTCATCAGGTTGGTGTAGATCCGGTCGAGGAACTCGGCAGCGTCCGGGCCCTGCACATCGATCTTCCCGAGCGTCGAGGCATCCATGAACGCCACGCCCCGGCGCGCCGCCGTGCACTCCCGCAGCGCCGCGGTCTCCTTGTCCTCGCCGGACCGCGGGTAGAACCACGGCCGCTTCCACTGGCCGACGTTCTCGAGCGCGGCACCGTGCGAGACGTGCCAGCCGTGGATGCTCGTCACCCGCACCGGGTCGTGCAGCCGGCCACGGTCACGGCCGGCGAGGGTTGCGAACGACACGGGCGTGTAGGGAGGGCGCGCGCGCGTCGTGCCCAGGCCGGCCGGGTCGAGACCGAGCGCGTCCGCGACGACCCCGGTCATCAGCACCCCCGAGGTCTTGCCCTGGTCGTGCGCGGTGCAGGCCGTCGTGAAGCGCTTCACGTGCTCGACGGAGCGCAGGCCGGCGCCGGTCGCCCGCAGCGCGTCGGCGACGGTGACGTCGCGCTGCAGGTCCACGAAGTGCCTGTCGTACGCCGAGTCGCCGGCCACCAGCCACACCGTCTCGCCGGACGCCGACTCGACCGGCTCCGCCCGCGGCAACGGCAGCGGGGCCGGCGCCTCGAGCCCGGTGGCGGCGACGGCCCGTCCACCGGCGGCCGCCCCGTCGTCCAGGCAGGCTGCCAGGTCCGTCGCCCCTCGGGCGGCACCCGAGACCTCCACCGCCTGCCGGCACCCCTCCGGCAGGAACGCCCCGGCCGCCGGGTCGTAGCCGATCCGGCCGCCGGCCTGGGTGAACAGGTGGGTCACCGGGTTCCAACCGCCCGAGACCAGGAGCAGGTCGGCGTCGAGCTCGCGGCCCGACGTCGTACGGTCGCCCCGCCTCGCGACCCGCACGGTGGCGACCCGGGCGCCGCCGCCCACGTCCGTCACCTCGTGCCCGGCCAGCACCTCGATGTCGTGCTCTGCGCAGCGGCGCCGCGCGTCCGGCCCGGCCGACTCCCGCACGTCGACGACGACCACGCCGTCGGCACCGGCGTCGGCCAGCTCGACGGCGACCACGTAGGCCGAGTCGTTGGTCGTGAAGACCACGGGTCGCCGGCCGGGCAGCACGCCCCACCGGTTGACGTAGGCGCGCGCGGAGGCGGCCAGCATGACGCCCGGCAGGTCGTTGCCGGCGAACGCGAGGTGCCGCTCGTGCGAACCCGTGGCAAGCACCACACGGCCGGCGCGGATGCGCCACAGCCGTTCGCGGGACACGTGCGCCGGTGCGTCACCACCGAGACGAGCGGTGCGCCGCTCCACGGCGAGCAGGTAGTTGTGGTCGTGGTAGGCGACCACGGTGGTGCGGGGCAGGACGCGTACGTCGTCTGCGCCGGCGAGGTCGGTGGCGACCCGGGCCACCCAGTCGAGTGCGGGTGCGCCGTCGAGACGGTCGGTGGTGCCGAGCAGGCTGCCGCCCGGCTCCGACTGCTCGTCGGCCACGAGCACTCGCGCCCCCGACCGGGCGGCTGCTGCGGCCGCGGCAAGCCCTGCCGGGCCGGCGCCGACGACGAGCAGGTCGCAGTGCGCGTGCATCGTGTCGTAGCGCGCGGGGTCGGGCTCCGTCGCGAGCCGGCCTCGTCCGGACAGGCCACGTGCGACCAGCCCGTCGTGGAGCTCGAGCGTCGTCGCGGTCACCATCGGCTCGTGGAACGGCCGCTCGACCTGCACGACCGCGTTGGGCTCCTCGCTGCCCGCGGAGAAGACGCCGCGCGGACGGCCGAAGCGCACGCTGGTGCCGACCTGGTGGACGCCGCCCGCCAGCAGTGCCGACGCGAGCGTGTCGCCGGGGTGCCCCTCGAGGTCGGCGTCGTCGAAGCGGAACCGCAGCGTGCGGGACCGGTCGATCCGCCCCCGGTGGGCCAGGCGGAACGGCTGGGCACTCATGCGGGCCCCGCCTCGCCGACCCGATAGGAGCCGCCGATCTCGTTGGTCGCCGTGTCGCGGAGCAGGTTGAACCAGCGCCGGCAGCCCGCCGAGTGGCTCCACCGCTCGGCCCAGACGCCCTCCGGGTTGTCGCGGAAGAACACGTAACGGGCCCACTGCTCGTCGCCGAGGGAGCCCGGGTCCGCCGGGTAGGGGACGTGGGCCTGCCCCCCGTAGTGGAACTCGGTCTCGTCGCGCGGCCCGCACCAGGGACAGGGGATGGACAGCATCAGTGCGCGACCGCCGCCGCACCGTGCTCGTCGACGAGGGCGCCCGTGGTGAACCGTTCGAGGGTGAAGGGCGCGTTCAGCGGGTGCGGCGCACCGTGGGCAACGGTGTGCGCGAAGCACCACCCGACCCCGGGAGTGGCCTTGAACCCTCCGGTGCCCCAACCACAGTTGAGGTAGAGCCCCTCGACGGGAGTGAGCCCCATGATCGGTGACGCGTCGGGGCTGACGTCGACGACGCCGCCCCACGTCCGCAGCACGTGCGCCCGGGCGAACACCGGGAACAGCTCGAGGGCGGCGGCCATCTGCCGCTCGATGATGTGCGACGAGCCGCGCTGGCCGTAGCCGTTGTAGGAGTCGATGCCCGCGCCCATCACCAGCTCGCCCTTGTGGGCCTGGCTCACGTAGACGTGCACGGCGTTGGACATCACCACCGTCGGGTGCACCGGCTCGAGCAGCTCGGACACCAGCGCCTGCAGGGGGTGGCTCTGGATCGGCAGGTCCAGGCCGACCATCTTCGCCAGCACCGACGAGTGACCCGCCACGGTCAGCGCCACCCGTGCCGCCGAGATGTCACCCCGGGAGGTGCGCACCCCACGCACCCGGCCGTCGCGGACGTCGAAGCCGGTGACCTGGCAGTTCTGCACGATGTCGACGCCGAGGGCCGAGGCCTTGCGGGCCAGGCCCCACGCGACGTTGTCGTGCTTGGCGATGCCGGCCCGCGGCTGGTAGGTGGCGCCGTGCACCGGGTAGCGGACGTCCGGCGACACGTCGAGGATCGGGCACAGCTCGGCGACCTGCCCGGGGTCGAGCCACTCGGCGTCGACGCCGTTGAGCCGGTTGGCCTCGACCCGGCGCACGCTGTCGCGGACGTCCTGCAGGCTGTGCGCCAGGTTCATGACGCCACGCTGGCTGAACAGGATCGGGTAGTCGAGGTCGTCCTCGAGTCCCTCCCACAGCCTGAGCGCGTGGTCGTAGATGCCGGCGCTCTCGTCCCACAGGTAGTTGGAGCGGATGATCGTCGTGTTGCGGGCCATGTTGCCGCCGGCCAGCCAGCCACGGTCGAGCACGGCGACGTCGGTGATGCCGTGGTTGGCGGCCAGGTAGTAGGCGGTGGCCAGGCCGTGCCCGCCGCCGCCGACGACCACGACGTCGTAGGAGCGGCGCGGCTCGGCGTCGCGCCAGAGACGGTCGGGGTGCATCCCTCAGCCACGCAGCCGGGTCATGGCCGGGTCGAACAGCGGCTCCTCGGCGACCACCGCCGCGACGCGCTGGTCGAAGTAGCCGACCTCGACTGTCCTGCCGGGCTCGCTCAGGGCCGACGGCAGCCAGGCGTAGGCGATGCCCTTGCCGATGGTGTAGCCGAAGGCAGCGCTGGTCACGTAGCCGACGCACGTCTCGCCGTCGTAGACCGGCTCCTTGCCCATCACGACCGCGGCCGGGTCGTCGATCGTCAGGCAGGTCAGCCGCCGGCGTACGTGGTTGGCACGTTCGAGCGCCGCGGCCCGGCCGATGAAGTCGCCCTTGTCCGGCTTGACCGCGAAGCCGAGACCCGCTTCCCACGGGTCGTGCTCGTAGGTCATGTCGGAACCGAAGGACCGGTAGCCCTTCTCCAGCCGCAGGGACGCGAAGGCGCCGCGGCCGGCTGCGAGGACGCCATGCTCCTGTCCGGCCTCCCACAGGGTGTCCCACAGCTTCAGGCCCATGTCCGCGGTGGTGTAGAGCTCCCACCCGAGCTCGCCGACGTAGGACAGCCGCAGCGCGGTGACCGGGACCGTGCCGACATAGGCGCTCTTGGCGCGGAAGTACTTGAAGCCCTCGGCCGAGAAGTCCTCGCTCGTCAGCGGCTGCACCAGGTCCCGGGCGCGTGGTCCCCACACGCCGACGCAGCACGTGCCGGGCGTCATGTCGCGCACCGCGGCCGACCCGTCGGACGGCAGGTGACGGGAGAGCCAGTCCAGGTCGAGGTTGCCGTTCGCGCCGACCTGGTAGCGGTCGTGCGCCAGCCGGGCGACCGTGACGTCGCTGCGGATGCCGCCGTCGTGGTCGAGCATCAGGCAGTAGGTCACCGAGCCGACGGACTTGTCGACGTTGCCGGTGACCAGACGCTGCAGGAGGTCGGTGGCGCCGCGGCCGCTGACCTCGATGTGTTTGAGCGCGGTCATGTCGTAGAGCCCGACCGACTCGCGGGTGGCCTGGGCCTCGGCCGCGACCACCGGGGACCAGTACCGCGCCGCCCAGTCGTTGGGCGTCGTGACGGCGCGGCCCTCCACGAGTCCGGCGTTGGACTCGTACCACTGCGGGCGTTCCCAGCCGTTGGCCTCCAGGAAGAACGCGCCGAGCTCGCGCTCGCGGACGTGGAAGGGGCTGGTCCGCAGCGGCCGCGGGTGCTCCATCGGCTGCAGCGGGTGGATGATGTCGTAGACCTCGACGTAGTTCTGGCAGTCGCGGGCCTGCACGTAGTCGGGGGCGAGGTGGTGGGGCTCGAAGCGGTTCACGTCGCACTCGTGCAGGTCGTACGACGAGGAGCGGCCGTCCACCAGCCACTCGGCCATGGCGTGCGCGACCCCGGCCGAGTGCGTCACCCACACCGCCTCGGCGACCCAGAAGCCCTTCACGTCGGACGACTCGCCCATCAACGGCAGCCCGTCGGGTGTGAACGAGAAGAGCCCGTTCATGCCCTCGTCAACCTTGGCCTCGCGGGTGCTCGGCATGAGGGCCCGGGTGGCCTCCCACGCGGGGGCGAAGTCGTCCTCGGTGAACGGCAGCACGGACGGCATCACCTCGGCGTCGTCGACCGCGACGATGTCGTCGGCCCGCACCGGCATCGGTTCGTGGCCGTAGTAGCCGATGCCGAGGGTGTCGTGCCGCTCCCGGAAGTAGAGGTCGGCGTCCTGGTGCCGCAGGATCGGGCGGGTGGCCTCAGCGGTCTGGCCGGCCAGGCCGGGCACCTGGCCGGTCCAGGCCAGCTGGTGCGCCAGGGGAGTGAGCGGCAGCGGCATGCCGACCATGCGGGTGATCCGCGGTCCCCAGATGCCGGCGCAGCAGACCACCACGTCGGCAGGGATCTCGCCCCGGTCGGTGACGACGCCACGGACCCGTCCATCTTCGACGCGGATGTCGAGCACGACGTGGCGGTCGAGGAGCCGGACACCACGGGAGGCGGCCCGCCGCAGCTGCGCGTCGACGGCGCGCACCGACTTGGCCAGCCCGTCCGTGGGGACGTGGAGACCACCGAGGACGACGTCCCGGTCGAGCAGCGAGTGCAGCGCGACGCACTCGTCCGGTCCGACGACCCGGGCGTCCACGCCCCAGGAGGTCAGCCAGCCGTGGCGCCGGTGCAGCTCGGTGAGGCGGGCCGGGGTGGTCGCGACCTCGAGCCCGCCGACGGTCAGGAAGCACGGGTCGCCGTCGACCTCGAGCGCGGAGAACTTCTCGACCGTGTAGCGGGCCATCGCGGTCATGGTCTTGGACGGGTTGGCCTGGAACACCAGGCCCGGTGCGTGCGAGGAGGAACCGCCCGGCGCCGGCAGCGGCCCCTGGTCGAGGACGGTGATGTCGGCCCAGCCCCGCGCGCTCAGCTCGTCGGCCAGCGCGGCGCCCACGATCCCCGCCCCCACCACGACGACCCCTGGTCCGGTCATGGTGTCTCCTCCGATGGCGTAATGCGCAACACGGTGCGCTCACCGCAACAAGCGTCGGCCCGGCCCCATCGCCTTGTCAACCGTGCAGGGCAGCCACCGCCGGCCCCCTGTGCTCTGCCACGAAATGCGGGGCAGAGCACAGGGGCGGGCGGCCGGGCCGGTGGGCGGTCGGCGGTCAGCCCTTGGGCAGCCAGGCCTCGACCTTGTCCCGGTTGTCCTCGACCCACTTCTCCGCAGCGGCCTCGGCGGTCATCTTGTCCTGGGCGATGTACTTGGCGACCACGTTCTGGTCGTCGTTGGTCCAGTTGAAGTTCTTGACCAGGTCGGCCGCCGGGCTGCCGGACTCCATGAACTTCTTGCTGGCGATCTTGTCCAGGTCGTACTCGGGGTAGTCGCACGCCACCTTCGACGCGTCCGCGTCACAACCTTCGGTGTAGGGCGGCAGGTCGACCTTCACCAACGGCACCTCGGAGAGGAACCACTGCGGCTCGTAGAAGTAGCCGAGCACCGGCTTCTTGTCCGCCTCACCCTGACGGAAGGCCTGGATGAGTGCCGTCTCGCTGCCGGCGTAGACGACCTTGTAGTCCAGCTTGAGGTTCTTGACCAGCGCCTCGTCGTTCGTGACGAAGGACGGGTCACCGTCCAGCAGTTGGCCCTTGCCGCCCGACTCGGAGGTCTTGAACATGTCGGCGTACTTGTTCAGGTTCTTGTAGTCGGTGATGTCGGGGTACTTCTCCGCCATCCACGGCGGCACGTACCAGCCGATGATGCCCTTGTTGCCCGTCGAGCCGGCCTCGACTGCCGTCTTCTGGTCCTCGATGTACTTCTTCTTCAGGTCGGGGTGACCCCAGTTCTCGATGACCACGTCGACCTCGCCGGTGCCGAAGCCCTGCCAGGCCACCTCCTCCTTGAGGTCCTTCTTGGTGACCGTGCAACCCAGGTCCTTCTCCGCGACGTAGGCGACGACGGCCGCTGACGCCTCGTAGCCGACCCACGGGTTGATCGCCACGTTGAAGTCTCCGCACTTGCTGCCGGCGTCCGTGTTGCCCCCCGACGACTCGTCAATCGTCTCTCCGCCGCACCCGGCCAGCACCAGCGCGAGCGCGGCGAACAACACCACGCCGGCGCGCCGGCGACCCGGCCTCACTGCCCATCTCGTTCTCGATCCCACTGTTGCCCATACCTTCCTGGCTCGCCCCTTGCGGTGGCTGCCCCTCCGCCCGCCGGCCGACGGCCGCGGGAGACGACGGATCATCCCGTCAAGGTGCTCATCTCGACAGGTGCGCCACCTCCCCGGACCGGCGGGCGGCCGCCTGGGTGATGCGGTCCAACGTGATGCCGAGCAGCACGATCGCGACGCCGGCCGCCAGACCCTTGCCGTAGAGCTGGCCCTGCGAGAAGCCCGCGACCACCTGATAGCCGAGAGCGCCGGCGCCCACCAGGCCGCCGACGACCACCATCGACAGGACGTAGATCAGTCCCTGGTTGGTGGCCAGCGTCAGGGCTGTCCTCGACATCGGGAGCTGTACTTTGGTGATGATCTGCCAGCGGCTCGAGCCGGCCGACGTCGCGGCCTCCACCGTGGTCCGCGGCACGGCCCGGATCCCGTCCGCGATGATCTTGATGGCGACCGGTGCCGCGTAGACGATGGCGGCCACGATGGCCGTGAAGCGGCTGGCCGAGAACAGTGCGAGGAACGGCACGAGGTAGACGAAGGCCGGCATCACCTGGGCGGCGTCCAGGGTCGGCCTGATCAGCCGGTCGGCCCGTCTGCTCCGGCCCATCCACACGCCGACGACGACTCCGATCAGCATCACCAGCACCGTCGCCACGAAGGTCGAGGCCAAGGTCGTCATGCTGTCCGACCACAGGCCGGTGCCGATCAGGAGCAGGACACAGATCGTGGTCGTGATCGCCGCGCCCCCGCCGCCCAGCACCGCAGCGAGCGAGATGAACACCGCGGCGACGAGCCACCAGGGTGACTCGGTGAGCAGTGTCTGGAACGGGTTGAGCAACAGGTTGGTCACCAGGTCCCGGAAGCCGTTCGTGATGCCGGACAGGTTGTCCTGCGCCCAGGTCGTGACGCTGTCCGCCGTCTTCGCGATGCGGGTGCCGACCTCGATCTCACGCTCCTCCCCACCCACGGTCACCGTGTCCGGGAAGTCGGCTGCCCAGAGATAGGTGCGGGACAGGTAGACCGCGACCAGGGTGGCGATCGCCCCGGCCCCGATCAGGACCCGTCGATCCACGGGCAGACGCTGTGGCCTCGAGGTCCGCGCCAGCTCGACCCGTTCGCTGGCTGCAGTGGTCGCCCGGTCGAGGACGATCGCCATCACCACCAAGGCCAGGCCGGCGTTGAAGGCGGTGCCCACGTCGAGGGTCTGGAGTGCCTTGATGACCGTCTTGCCCAGGCCAGGGGCATCGATGAGGGCAGCGATGGTGACCATCGACAGGGCCGCCAGGATCGTCTGGTTGATCCCGAGCACGATCGTGCGTTTGGCCATGGGCAGCAGCACCTTGACCAACGCCTGACGCCTGGTGGCGCCCAACGACATCGATGCCTCCACCGTCGACTTCGACACCGATCGGATGCCGTGCGCGGTGAGGCGAACCGTCGGGGGCGTCGCGTAGATAAGGGTCGCGATCGTGGCCGAGGCAGGCCCGATCAGGAAGAACAGCGTGAGTGGCGCGAGGTAGACGAACGTGGGCATCGTCTGCATGAAGTCCAGCAGCGGCGTGACCAGGCGGTTGAAGCGGTCGGACACTCCGGCCCAGATGCCGAGCGGGATGCCGATGGCCAAGGCGATCAGCACCGCCGCGATCGTCAGTGCGAGCGTCTCCATGCTCTCGGTCCACAGGCCCTGCAGTCCGAAGAAGGTGAAGCCCGCCATGGCGAGGAGTGACACCCGGATGTTTCCGGTCACCCAGGTGACGAATCCGACGATGGCGACGACACCGAGCCACCCGATGACCGGCACCGGACGACCGTAGGCAGGCACGGCTATGAGGTTTGCGAAGAAGGTGACCAGGTGGTCGATGACGACCCGGATCTCGTTGAAGAAATAGACGAAGACAGGGTTGCTGTTGCGGTTGGCGCCGATGCTGTCGTTGACGTCGTTGAGCCAGCGGTGCAGGTCGGTCAGGTCCGCGGGGGCGAGCCGCAGCGTTCCCGTCCCGCGCAGCACGGCGAACAGCACCAGCCAGCCGGCCAGGATGCCGCCCACCAGCCACTTGCGGTCGGGCAGCTTCAGCCCGGCCCGCGACTGGGCGATGGTGGCCATCAGTCGCCGGCCTCGGCCCCGGCGACGACGCCGAGAATCTCCTCGTCGCCGACGATGCCGAGCAAGGTGCCGTTCTCGACCACCTTGACCGGCTTGTCGGCGGCCAGGACCGCCCGCGTGGCCTCCCGGACGATCACGTCGGGCCCGAGCTCGGGACCGTCGAGCGGGTCGTCGTCGCGCTTCTCGCGCATGATCCAGCGCAGGGTCAGCACGTTCGCCCGGGCCACGTCGCGGACGAAGTCGCGCACGTAGTCGTCGGCCGGCGCGCCGACCAGCTCGTCGCCGCTGCCGATCTGAACGGTGTGCCCGTCGCGCATGATGAGGATGCGGTCGCCGAGCTTGAGGGCCTCGGCAAGGTCGTGGGTGACGAAGACCATCGTCTTGCCCACCTCGTGATGGAGCCTGATGACCTCGTTCTGCATGTCCCGCCGGATCAGCGGGTCCAGGGCCGAGAACGGCTCGTCGAAGAAGAGAACGTCCGGGTCGCCGGCCAGCGCCCTGGCCAGTCCGACGCGCTGCTGCATGCCGCCGGAGAGCTCGTCCGGGTAGGACTTCTCGTAGCCCTCGAGCCCGACCAGCTCGATGACCTCCATGGCCCGCTTGGTGCGCTCGGAACGGCTCATCCCTCTGATCTCGAGGCCGTAGGCCACGTTGTCGACCACCCGGCGGTGCGGCAGCAGCCCGAAGTGCTGGAACACCATCGAGAACTTGCGGCGGCGCAGGTCGCGCAGCCGCTTCTCGTCGGCCGCGAGGATGTCCTCGCCCTCGAACACGACCTGGCCCGAGGTCGGCTCGATCAGCCGGGTCAGACAGCGGACCAGGGTGGACTTCCCCGAGCCCGACAGGCCCATCACGACGAAGACCTCACCGGCGGCGACGTCGAAGTCGATGTCGCGCACGGCAGCGGTGCAGCCCGTCTGCTCCATGAGATCGCGTCGGGACAGTCCCGACAGCTCGGGTGACCGGGGCACGTCCGCCGCCCCGGGCCCGAAGACCTTCCACAGGTCGCGCACCGAGATGACCGGCCCTCGCCCGTTCGTCGCAGGCACTCCCGCAGGTTGTGCCTCGGTGGCCGTCGCCGTGCGCACGTCGTTCGGGTCCGGGGTCACGGTCACGGGCGCCTCGTCTTCTCGATCGGTGACGGAGAACCGTCAGGGACGGAACCAGTGCTGGGGTCGGGGACGGATGTTGTGCCAGACGTGCTTGGTCTCGCGGTACTCGTCGAGCCCGCTCGGCCCGAGCTCGCGGCCGACGCCGGACTGGCGGTAGCCGCCCCACTCGGCCTGCGGTACATAGGGGTGGTAGTCGTTGATCCATACGGTCCCATGGCGCAGCCGGCCGGCTACGCGCTGGGCCCTGCCCGCGTCCTGGGTCCAGACCGCACCGGCGAGGCCGTAGGTCGTGTCGTTGGCGATCCGGACGGCGTCGTCCTCGTCGACGAACCGCTCGACGGTCAGCACGGGTCCGAACGACTCCTCGTGCACGACGCCCATCGACTGGTCGCACTCGTCGAGCACCGTCGGGAGGTAGTAGTGCCCGTCCACCAGTGCCGGGTCGTCCGGCCGGCGGCCGCCGCATCGCAGGACCGCGCCCTCGGCGAGCCCGGCCGCGACGTAGGCCTCGACCTTCGCGCGATGGTCCGCCGAGATCAGCGGTCCCGTCTCGGCCTCGGGGTCGGACGGACCGCCGACCCGGATGGCCGAGGCCCGGCGTACGACCTCGTCGACGAACGCATCGTGCAGCGAGTCCTCGACGACCAGCCGGGCACCGGCCGAGCACACCTGTCCCGAGTGGAGGAAGACCGCTGTGAGCGCGAAGTCGACGGCGGTGTCGAAGTCGGCGTCGGCGAACACGACGTTGGGGTTCTTCCCCCCGAGCTCGAGCGCGACCTTCTTGACGGTCGCAGCGGCGGCCGACATGACGGCGCGACCGGTCCGCAACCCACCGGTGAACGACACCAGGTCGACGTCGGGGTGCTCGGCGAGCGGTGCGCCGACCTCGGCCCCGGCGCCGAGCACGAGGTTGGCGACGCCTGCGGGAAGGCCGGCTTCATCGAGTGTGCGCATCAGCAGGATCGCGGTGGACGGGGTCAGCTCGCTCGGCTTCAGCACGAACGTGTTGCCGGCGGCCAGGCAGGGTGCGACCTTCCACGAGGTCTGCAGCAGAGGGTAGTTCCACGGTGTGATCAGGCCGCAGACGCCGACCGGCTCGTGGACCACCCGGCTGATCGCGTCGTCGCGCCCGGTGTCGACCACGCGACCGGCGTCGGTGCCCGCGATGCCCCCGAAGTAGCGGAAGCAGGCCACCACGTCGTCGATGTCGTACTCGCTCTCGACGAGGCGCTTGCCGGTGTCGCCCGACTCGGCCTCGGCGTAGCGCTTCTTGTCCCGCTCGAGCAGGTCGGCGGTGCGCAGCAGGAGGGCCCCACGCTCCCGGCCCGGGGTCGACGGCCACGGACCACGGTCGAAGGCCTGCCGGGCGGCGGCGATGGCGGCGAGGGTGTCGGCCCGGCTGGCCTCGGAGACCGTGGCGACCAGGGAGCCGTCGGCCGGGCACCGGATCTCGCGGCGGCCACCGGCGTCCGGCGCCTGCCACACCCCTCCGACGAACAGTTCACCCACAGCTGGCGCCTCTCTTCGAGCCAGGTTGGGCAGTTCTGCGCTGGTGTTGCGTATGAGGCTCACTAATGCTCAGTGAGAAACAGAGTTCACCGGATCTTTCCCGCCCGTCAAGCCGTTGCGGGACTTTGTCGCCCGAGTGTGACCCCCTGTGCCGGAGCGATTCCACCGCACCCCACCGAAAATGATCACGCTGCCGTGATCATTGCACCCTGACCGCGGCCAATTGGGGTCGGTCAGGGGGCATTAGCCGCGGTCGGGGGCGGGGACCCGTCAGTCCGCCGCGAGCACCGGCTGCTCCGGCGCCGGCGCGCCGGCCCAGCCGAGCCGCCGGGAGATCTCGTCCGCTGCCTGCGCCACCAGGGCCGCCACTCCCGGGATCCGGTCACCGGGCAGCCGGAACGTCGGGCCGGAGGCGCTGACTGAGGCGACGACCGCGCCGAGGGCGCCGCGGATCGGGGCGGCGACCGCCGTCAGCCCCACCTCGAGCTCGTCGATGGCCACCGCCCAGCCGCGGTCGGTCACGAGGTCGAGCTCGGCCCGCAGCGCGGCGGCGTCGGTCACCGTTCTGGGAGTCAGCCGGCGCAGACCCGCCGCCACCACGTCGTCGAAGACCGCCGTCGGGGCGTGGGCGAGCAGCACCTTGCCGTTCGACGTCGCGTGCAGCGGGATCCGCTGACCCACCCAGTTGTGCGGCTGCAGGGCCGAGGTGCCGGCCACCTGGTCGAGGTAGAGCGCCTCGTGCCCCGCGAGCACCGTGACGTTGACCGTCTCACCGACGCTCTCGGCCAGCTCGCGACAGACCGGCCGGCTCTCCTGCACCAGGTCGAGACGGCCGGTGGTGGCTCCGGCCAGGCGCAGGATGCCGATGCCGAGGCGGTACTTGCCGCGCTCGGTGTTCTGCTCGACCAGGTCGTGCGCCTCCAGGGTGCCGAGCAACCGGAACGCGGTGGACTTGTGCACCCCGAGCTCGGCCGCGACCTCGGTGACGCCGAGGGAGCCGCGTGCGGCGAGCAGGACCAGGATCGTCAGGGCCCGGTCGACCGACTGGACACCCGCCGCCGCCGGTTCCGGCCCGGCCTGGCTGTTGCCCATGGCGAGACATTATGCGCCATGCGCGCCCGACGGGCGGATGCTTCAGTCGCCCAGCTCGGCCCGGCGACGCACGACGTAGTCCTCCAGCTCCTCGCGGACCGCTTCGTCCATCGGCGGCTGCTCGTACTCCTCGAGCCTGGCCCGCCACACGTCGGTCGCCCGCG
>JBOGDY010000018.1:0-16700 GCA_050742955.1 Actinomycetes bacterium
GGCGCCCGCAGCCCTTGGGGCCGAGCCGGGTCGCGATCGGAAGAGTCCTCCGCAGCCGACAACTGCTCGTCGAGTGCCGCCAGTCGCGGCCCGACGGGCACGGAGAGCAGGGCAGCACCCTCCGCCGCCACGGCCGCCGCAAGATGGTCGAGCAGCGGCGGCGGGAGGTAGCTTCGGTCGAACGCGTCCCGGCGGGTCCGGCGCCGTCCGACCGCGCCGAGCAGGTCTTCCTCGTCCGCGCGGGGGGCCCTACCGCCGCCGGGCTCGAGCCGGGCCAGCAACTGCGGTGCTTCCGGGATGGGCAGCACCGCGACCCTTGGCTCCACACCCAGATGCCCGGTCGCGAGCCGCAGGTTGAACAGGGCCGCGCCGCACGCGATCACGTCCTGGCGGTCGCAGGCGTGGCCGGCGAGCCCCTGGGCGCCACCCGGATGGTCGGCGCAGAGCAGGTCGAGACCGCCGTCCCGGGCCCGGAAACGCCACGGCCGCCGGTTGCCTGGCGAGGGGGCTCGTGAGGCCGCCTCCATCAGGAAGTCGAGCTCGTCGAGGAGCGCGTGTCCCGCGGCTCGGGGCGATCGCCGGCGCCGCCGATCGGGGCGGCGCGAGCCGCCAGGCAGAGTGGTCACCAGCCCAGACAACCGCCTCCTCGGGGTGCCCGTGCAGGGCCGGAGGGACGCCTGCAGGAGGCCATTGGTCCCACATGTGACCAACGTCCCACCGCCAGGGCCCTTCTCGCTCTACGCAGGTCGCAGCCTCGCCGTGATGCTGGAGTCGGCAGGCAACGCAGACACCGAGCCGATGCTCGGAAGGGACGCCAGGAGGTTCACAGATGCGCGCGATGGTGATATTCGAGTCGATGTTCGGCAACACCGAGGCAGTTGCGCGAGCCGTCGCCGACGGGTTGGCCACCCGCATGGACGTCGACGTGGTTCATGTCGAGGCCGCGCAGCCGGTCCTCGGCAGCGACGTGCGACTGCTAGTCGTGGGCGGCCCGACGCATGCGTTCGGGATGAGCCGGGCCGGCACGAGGCGGGCAGCCATGGATCAGGGCGCCCACCCGACCGGGACTGCAAACGTTGGTCTGCGCGAGTGGCTCGCCGACCTCCGACGGGAGTCCGCGAGTGTTGCGGGGGCCGCGTTCGACACCCGGATCAGGAAGCGCGGTGTCCCGGGCTCAGCCGCACGGGGCGCGCAGAAGCGACTCCGCCGCCTCGGGTTCGGGATTGCCACGCCGGCGCGGAGCTTCTACGTGACGGGGACACCTGGCCCCCTGCTGGAGGGGGAGCTGGCCCGGGCCCGGGAGTGGGGTTCTCAGCTCGCATCCGGCGTTGCCGCGTCGGAGGAGGGCCGGGCAGTCACCTGACCGACGACCAGCCTCCTCGCTACGATCACCAGAGCACGCGCGCCGGCCTGTCGGAGCGCGGGGCGGCAGCGAGGTGAGCGACGTGGAGGACGTTCCCGGGCCATCCGCTGCGCTGCCGCCGCTCGCACGGGCCCGCCTCGACGACCTGCTCGAAGAACTGCTGCAGCGCGTCGGGCACGTCATGGACACGCAGGACAGGCTGCGGGGCCTGCTCGACGCGGTCGTGGGAATCGCTGCAGATCTGTCCCTGGACAGCGTGCTGCAGCGCATCGTCACGGTCGCCTCCCGGCTCGCCGACGCGCGCTACGGTGCCCTCGGCGTCCTCGGTTCGGGACCGGACCGCCGGCTCAAGGAGTTCGTGACGTACGGCATCACGCCGGAGGAGCGCGCGCGGATCGGCGACCTGCCCCGTGGGCACGGCATCCTCGGCCTCATCATCGACAAGCCCGAACCGCTGCGCCTGACCGCGATCGGGGACCATGCCCTGTCCTATGGCTTCCCGCCGAACCACCCCCCGATGGGCTCGTTCCTCGGTGTGCCCATCCACACCCGCGGGACCGTGTTCGGGAACCTCTACCTGACCGAGAAGCAGAGTGGTGAAGGGTTCACCGAGGAGGACGAGGAGATCGTCGTCGCCCTCGCCGCCGCGGCCGGAGTCGTCATCGAGAACGCGCGCCTCTACGAACAGACCGAACGCCGGCAACGCTGGCTCGAGGCCGCCGCCGAGGTCACCGCCGCCCTCCTCGCCGACCTCCCGCGTCACGATGCACTACAGCTCGTCGCCGAACGGGCCCGCGAGGTCGCCGGCGCCGACATGGCCACCGTGCTGCTGCGCCACGAGGGCGGCCGCCTGGTCGTCGAAGCGGTGGCCGGCCCTCTGGGCGACGGTCTCGTCGGCAGCCACGTACTCGCCGAGAGCAGCCTCGCCGGCGACGTGCTGATCGGCGGGAAGCCCCTGGTCGTCGATGACATCTACGCCGACGACCGCGTGGCCGGGAGTGGCCTCGGCCCGGATGACGGGTGGCCCCAGATGGGTTCGCTGATGCTGCTGCCGCTTCGCGCCGCCGGCTCGGCGTCCGGCATCATCGGAGTCGGGTGGTCACGCGGCAGGCAGCACGAATCCAGCGACGCAGACCTGCGGCCTCCGTCGGCGTTCGCCGAACAGACCGCACTTGCGCTGCAGGTCGCCCAGGCCCACGAGGATCGGGCCCGCCTGGCGGTGTTCGAGGACCGCGACCGCATCGGCCGCGACCTGCACGACCTCGTCATCCAGCGGCTGTTTGCCATCGGCCTCACACTGCAGAACGCCACGCGGCTGGCCGTCCGACCCGAGGTAACCGAGCGCATCTCCACGGCGGTCGACGACATCGACGCGACGATCAAGGACATCCGCCGCACGATCTTCGAGCTGTCCGCGCCGCCGGCGACGGATCTTCGCGCCGAACTCGCAGAGACGATCGCGGTCGTCGTTCCCGCGCTAGCGTTCACGCCGCGCCTTCGCACCGAAGGGCCCGTCGACACCCTGGTCCAGGAAGACATTCGGACCCACCTGCTGGCCGTGTTGCGCGAGATGCTCACGAACGTCGCCCGGCATGCACGGGCAACGGCGGCAGAGGTGCACCTGCTGGCCGGCAAGGAGATCGAGCTGACAGTGCGCGACAACGGGAAGGGCTTCACCGACAGCCCACGCGAGAGCGGTCTCCGCAACATGCGCGAACGGGCCGAGTCCCTCGGCGGGTCGTTCGAGATCCGGCGTGCCGAGCCCGGCGGCACAACCGCCGTCTGGCGGGTCCCCGCGGGCTGACCGGGGACGTGCCAGGGACCGGAACCCGGCGGTTCCGGCCCCATGTCAGGAGCAGTTACTTGAGGATGCCGTAGCGGGCAACCACGGGGATCCGCTCCCACACCCGACCCAGCCCCAGCGTCTTGTTGGCACCGGCGAGCGCCAGTGCGACGAGAACCAGGGCGTAGACGATGTGGTCGTCCATGAACGGGTTGTTGTCCGGGGGGAGCACCGCGCTCCACATCATGATCATCAATGTCGCTCCGGCCGCCGCGGCGATCCGCATGGTCACGCCGAGCACGAGGGCCACGCCGATCCCGGCCAAACCGATCATGAACAGCCAGTCCGCCCACGCGGCCCCGGCGATGTCCTTGTAGAGGTCGGCGAACGGCCCGGTCGGTGCGTTGGCGAGGAACCCTTCGGTGGGGCTGCCACCGTCTATCCACGCGCCCTCGGCCGGCGTCTCGTGGCCGAGTCCGAACGTCTTGTCGAGGAAGGCCCAGAGGAAGACCCAGCCGAGGCTGAGTCGAGTCGCCGCGAGCACGAACCGGTAGCTGCGGTGCCGGGGAGTCTCCTCGTGCACCGGTTCGGCCACGAACGTGTCGTAGGTCCGTACGACGGGGGCCTTGGTCGGGTTGCTGGTCATGGGGTCCTCCTTGCTTCGATGCCCTCTTTGTGACACCTCGATCCTGGCCGCTCCGCGGCACCTGTCCCCAGGGACCTACGGCCCGGTGATCACCCGCGGAGGACACCTCTTGGGCGGGACCATCGTCGGGGCGACATCAGCCCCAGCCCCGCGGCCTCCTCCCACAGCTCGTCCCGGACCCGCGGGTGAGCGGCGTTATCGATGAGTTGGCGGGCCTGCGATCGTTCATCGTGCCCGAACATCTCCGCCGTGCCCTGCTCGGTGACCACCGCGGTGTGCTGGAACGAGGTCACCGGCTCGTCGATCATCGGCACGACCGTGGAGACGTCGGCCTTGGGATGCCAGGATCGCAGCGCCATGATCGCCTGGCCGGCCGGCGAGTGCAGGGCGCCGACGATGAAGTCGGTCTGTCCACCGAACCCCGAGTGGATGCGCGCCGCGATCCGCGACGCGTTGGCCTGGCCGAACAGGTCGATCTGCAGCGCAGTGTTGATGCTGGTCATCGCCGGGTTCGCCGCGATGCGGCTCGGCGCGTTCGTGGTCTCGGTGCGGAGCACCTGCAGGCGGGGGTTGCGGTGCGCCCACTCGTACAGCCTCTGCGAGCCCAGCAAGAAGGAGGCGGTCAGTCTCGCGTCCTGGTCCAGGGCGCCAGCCTCCTCGAGGGCGAGCACGCCGTCGGAGACCATCTCGCTCCACACCGCCAGGCCCTTTCGATGGCAGAGGCCTGGGAGGGTCGCGTCGGGGACCGCGCCGATGCCCAGCTGAAGGGTCACGCCGTCCTCGATGCGCGCGGCGACGAGCTCGCCGATGCGGCGGGACGCGTCGTCGGGTGAAGCGGTAGATGGCTCGTCCAGCGGGTCGTCGGCCTCGAGGGCATAGTCGACGTCGTCCGGGTCGAGCAGCCCGTCCCCGTAGGTCCACGGCATCCGCCGGTTGACCTGCGCGACCACCAGACCGCCGCGGGCCCGGCAAGCCTCCAGGGCGGCCGGGAGGACGTTCACCTCGGCGCCCAGCGACAGCTTGCCGTCCTGCGCTGGAGCGACATTCAGGCAGACGACGTCCGGGGGCAGGGTCGTCGCGAACAGCCATGGCACCAGCGACAGCCGCGCGGGCACATAGGCGAGCGTCGGACTGCGCCGCATGCCGGGCCCGACGAAGGCGGTCTCGTGCACGACCTCGGGGCGCGACGGGAGGCCCCGATGGGCGTTCAACATGAACAGCCGGTAGGCCGGGACGCTTGCGTCGAGCACGGTCAGCAGCCGCCACGGCGTCGCGCCGTTCCCGCTCGCTACGATCCGCGGCATCTCCGGCAGGCCGGCCATGGCAGCGGCCAGCCGGCGTTCGTCGACGATCCTCATCTGGGCGGGTGCCTAGGCGTCGTGGACCCCGTGCGCGGCGATCTACCGGTCACTTGCCGAGGTGCTTGGCGGCGAACACCGCCGCCTGGGTCCGCCGCTCGAGACCGAGCTTGGAGAGCAGGCTGGAGACGTAGTTCTTCACCGTCTTCTCGGCCAGGAACATCCGCTCGGCGATCTGCCGGTTGGTCAGACCCTCGCCGATCAGCTCCAGAATTCGACGCTCCTGGTCGGTGAGCGGCGCGAGCGCCTTGTCCTCCTTCGGACCCTCCCGGAGTCGGTCCAGCACCTGCTGGGTCACAGCCGGGTCGAGCAGCGACTGGCCCCGCGCCACCCGCCGCACCGCATCGACCAGGTCGTTGCCCCGAACCTGCTTGAGCACGTAGCCGGCGGCGCCGGCCATGATTGCCGAGAAAAGCGCCTCGTCGTCGTCGTACGAGGTGAGGATCAGTGCGGCGATCTCGGGGTGGCGCGAGCGGATCTCGCGGCAGACGTCGATGCCGGAGCCGTCGGGCAGCCGGCCGTCCAGCACCGCGACGTGTGGCCGCAGCGCGGGGATCCGGCGGGCCGCCTCCTCGGCCAGCGCTGACTCGCCCACGACCTCGATGTCGCCGTCGGCCTCCAGCAGGTCCTTGAGCCCGCGGCGGACCACCTCGTGGTCGTCGAGCAGGAAGACGCGGATCGTGTCGTGCGCACCGGGGGAATCCGTCATGGGACAGGTCTACCCGATCCGCGGCTTCTGCGCAGGGTCCGAAGGACCGCGCCTTGACCCCGACAGGCCTGTCCGGTGCAGGACCTTGGTCCCCCGGGTCGTGGACGCGAACGCCAGGCCCGGAAGGGCCGCGAGTGCGAGGCACCACGCGAGCTGGCCGACCGTCAGGCTCTCCGTACCGAGGAGTGCCTGCATCGGCGGCAGCCAGACGCCGGCGAGCTGCAGAGCGACCGCACCGGCCACGGCGTACAGCAGGAACCTGCTGTCGCGCCAGCGGTGCCCCGGCCCGTGCACAAGGGCAAGCGCCACTCCGAGCTGGGCCAGTCCGAGCACGACGAACAGGGCGGTCTGCCATGGCCCACCGGCGCTGCGAACCAGTCCCGCGCCGACGAGCGCCGCCGCTGTGATCAGAGCAGCGCCGACGGCGATCCGCCGCGCCAGTCCGCCGGCCAGGATCGACTGGGCGGGCGGCCGGGGCGGCTCCCGCATCGCTTCCGGGTCCGCCGGCTCGGCGCCCATCGCGACGCCGGGAAGTCCGTGGGTGAGCATGTTGATCCAGAGGATCTGCGCAGGCAGCAACGGCACCGCGAATCCGAGCACCGGCCCGGTCAGCATGATGAGCACCTCGGCTGCGCCACCGCTGAGCGCGTAGCAGAGGAACCGGCGGATGTTGGTGTAGATCCGCCGCCCCTCCTCGATGGCGGCAGTCACGGTGCCGAGAGCGTCGTCGGTGAGCACCAGGTCGGCCGCCTGTCGGGCGACCTCGGTGCCGCCGCGTCCCATGGCCACCCCGATGTCGGCAGCCCTCAGCGCTGGCGCGTCGTTGACCCCGTCGCCGGTCATCGCGACCACATGGCCGTGCTGCTGCCAGGCGCGCACGATGTCGAGCTTCTGCTCGGGTCGGGTCCGCGCGAACACCTCGATGTCGTCGAGCTGACCGGTGGGGGGTCTCCCGCCGAGCTGGTCCCCGGTCAGCACCGTTGACCGCTCGTCGGCTATGCCGACCCGACGTGCGATCGCGGTCGCGGTCGCCGGATGGTCCCCGGTGATCAGAAGCACGTGCACGCCCGCGTCGCGGAACGTTCGTACGACGTCCGGAACGTCTGCGCGGGGAGGGTCGGCGATGGCGACCAGTCCGGCCAGCTCCAGCCCCTGCTCGTCACCGCCGGGCCGGCCGTCACGGATAGGTGCGTCGGCGACGGCAAGGACCCGGAACCCATCCGCGGCGAGCTCCGTGGCCCTGTGCCGCGCGGCCTCGATCAAGGCGTCCGGCTCGGCGAGCACACCGGGCTCGAGGACCACCTCGGGCGCGCCCTTGCTGACGACGAGGTCATCGCCGGACCCCGAGTGCACGGTGGTCATGCGGGCACGGGCGCTGTCGAAGGGGACCTCCCGGACGCGGGGGAATCGGGCCCGCGTCGCGGTGGCGTCCATGCCCGCCTTGGCCGCCAGGACCAGCAGTGCCACCTCAGTCGGGTCACCGATGGGAGTCCACTCGTCGTCACCGTCCACGGGCGGGGCGAGCTGTGCGTCGTTGCACAGGACGCCGTCGCGCAGCAGGCGCTCCAGAGCGAAGTCCTCGGCCCCGGCGTATCCCTGGCCGTTGCCTGGATCGTGCGGCGCCACAGCTCCGGAGAGGCGGTATCCGGTGCCGGTCACGTCGTAGCGGCGTTGCCCGGCGAACAGCCGCTGAACGACCATCCGGTTCTCCGTCAGCGTCCCGGTCTTGTCGGTGGCGAGGACGGAAACCGAGCCGAGCGTCTCGACCGCTGGCAGCCGCCGCACCAGCGCGGACCGTCGCGCCATCCGACGGGCCCCCAGGGCGAGTGCCACGGTCACCACTGCCGGCAGCGACTCGGGCACGGCCGCCACTGCCAGGCTCACCGCTGTCACGACCATCGGCGCCAGCTCCTCGCCCCGCAACAAGCCGGAAACGAGGACGAGCCCGGACAGCGCAACCGCGGCCAGGGCGAGCATTCGCCCGAGCCCGGCGAGGCGACGTTGCAGCGGGGTCGGGCCCGGCGGCGCGTCGGCGACGAGGGACGCGATCCGGCCCAGCGAGCTGGCCTTGCCGGTACGTCGCACCGTCGCGACCCCGCGGCCGCGGGTGACGACGGTGCCGGCGAGAACCTGCCCGTCGGGCCCGGCCGACTTGTCGACGGGCACCGACTCCCCCGTCAGGGAGGACTCGTCGCACTGCAGCTGCACGGCTTCGACGAGATCCGCGTCCGCGGGGACGATGTCGCCGGCTTCGAGCTTGATCACGTCGTCGGGGACGAGTTCCCGTGCCGGCAGGATGACGTCGACGCCGTCCCGCAGCACCCGGGCGCTCGGTGCACCGAGCCGGCGCAGCGCCTGGATGGCAGCCTCGGCGCGCACCTCCTGGACGACGCCGACGGTGGTGTTCAGCGTGACCACCAGCAGGATGACCACCGTGTCGGCCCAGTCACCGAGTGACACGGTGAGCGCGGCGGCGGCGAGCAGCAGCAGGATCATCGGGTCACGCAACTGGGCGAGTACCCGCGAGAACGGCCGGGGCCGCGCCGGTTCCGGGATGGTGTTCGGACCGTGTGTCGCCAGCCGGCGGGTGGCCTCGGCCTTACTCAGACCAAGGGCGTCCGCGGTCGAGGTGTTGTCGGCTTTCGGGCACACATGGGGAGCCTCCGACTCGTCACCGGACGCGGTGCAGGGCCTTTGGTCCCGGGTCAAGGGGTCCGCCGACTGCCGCGTGCGCCGCCGAGCACGGTCGTGACCCCCCGGGCGATCTCGACGTCCTCGCGCGCGGCGACGACCAGGGTCCGGACCGGTGCCTCCGCCGCGCTGATGTCAGCGTCACCCTGAGCGATGCGGTTCCGGTCACCGTCCACGGCGACCTCGAGAAAGCGGAGCGGCCCGGACGCGCGGGCGCGGATCTCCGGGGACCGCTCCCCGACGCCGCCGGTGAAGACGAGGACGTCCAGCCCGCCGAGGGAGGCCGTCATGGCCCCGATGCCCGCGACGAGCCGGTGGACATACACGTCGACGGCGAGACCGGCCCGCTCCGCGCCCGTCCTTGCTTGCGCGAGCAGATCGCGCATGTCGCTGCTGCCGCCCAGCCCGAGCAGGCCGGATCGGTGCTCCAGGCCTTGCGCGACCTCGTGCTCGGACAACGCCGCGTGCTCCTGAAGCCACAGCACGAGTCCGGGGTCGACCGAACCCGACCGGGTGGCCATCACCAGGCCCTCGAGCGGGGTGAAGCCCATCGTCGTGTCCCTCGACCGGCCGTCCGCAACAGCCGCCAATGAGGACCCGGCCCCGAGGTGGCACACGACGATGCGCAGGTGAGCCGAATCACGCCCCACCATCTCGGCTGCGCGGCGAGCGGCATAGGCGTGGGACAGGCCGTGGAAGCCGAACCTGCGTACCTCCCATCGTTGCCGCCACTCCAGGGGCAGCGCATACGTGGACGCGGCTGCGGGCAGTCGGGCGTGGAATGCCGTGTCGAAGCAGGCCACTGCGGGTGTGCCCGGCAGGGCGGTGCCGACGGCGTCGATGCCGGCGAGCGACTTCGGTTGGTGCAGGGGCGCCAGGTCGCCGAGCTCTCGCAGCGCCCGAAGAACCTCGGGGTCCAGCAGGACCGGCTCGGTGAACCGGGTGCCGCCGTGAACCACGCGGTGCCCGACGGCGTCGACCTGCAAGCCGTCCAAGACCTCGCCCAGGCCGTCCCGGTCGAAGCCGTCGGCGTCGGCGGGAAGGTCCTGGCTGGTGATGACCTGCTCGCCGTCGAGAACACGAAGCTTGAGGCTGCTGGAGCCGGCATTGACCACGAGGACCCGCATCGCGCTCAGGTCGACGCGTCGTCGTTCGGCGGCTGCCAGCCGCGCACGTCCGGTGCGTCCTCCCCGTGCTCGCGGGTGTAGGCGCGGTGCCGCAGCCGCTCGTCGACCATCTCCTGGCGCAGCGACGCCGCACGGGCGCCTAGCCCAGGCACCCGGTCGATGACGTCGATGACGAGATGGAACCGGTCCAGGTCGTTGAGCATCACCATGTCGAAGGGTGTGGTCGTGGTGCCCTCCTCCTTGTAACCGCGGACGTGGATGTTGTGGTGGTTGGCCCGACGGTAGGTCAACAGGTGGATGAGCGACGGGTAGCCGTGGTAGGCGAACACGACTGGCTTGTCCGAGGTGAAAAGGGTGTCGAACTCGCGGTCGGACAGCCCGTGCGGGTGCTCCCTCTCGTCCTGCAGGCGCATCAGGTCGACCACGTTGACGACCCGGACGCTCAGGTCGGGCAGTCGTCGGCGGAGCATGCCTGCGGCCGCCATGGTCTCCAGTGTCGGGACGTCGCCGGCGCAGGCAAGGACGACGTCCGGGTCGCCGTCGTCGTTGCTGCCCGCCCAGTCCCAGATGCCGAGCCCGCGGGTGCAGTGCAGGACGGCGTCATCCATGGACAACCAGTTGGGCGTTGGTTGCTTGCCGGCGACGATGACGTTGACGTAGTTCTTGCTGCGCAGGCAGTGGTCGGCCACCGATAGGAGGGTGTTGGTGTCCGGCGGAAGGTAGACCCGGATGATTTCGGCCTTCTTGTTGACCACATGGTCGATGAACCCTGGGTCCTGGTGGGAGAAGCCGTTGTGGTCCTGGCGCCATACGTGCGAGCTCAGCAGGTAGTTCAGCGAGGCGATCGGCCGCCGCCAGGGGATGCCGCGGGTGACCTTGAGCCACTTGGCGTGCTGGTTGAACATCGAGTCGACGATGTGGATGAACGCCTCGTAGCAGTTGAACAGGCCGTGCCGTCCGGTCAGCAGGTAGCCCTCGAGCCACCCCTGGCACAGGTGTTCGCTGAGCACCTCCATGACCCGGCCGTCCGCTGACAGATGGTCGTCGCCGGGGAGCGTCTCGGCCAGCCAGGTGCGGTCACTCGCCTCCAGCACCGCGCCGAGCCGGTTGGACGCGGTCTCGTCAGGTCCCATGACCCGGAACGTGTCCGGATTGGCGCGCATGGTGTCGCGGATGAGCTCGCCGAGGATCCGTGTGGGTTCGCTGCGCTCGATGCCGTGCCGGTCCACCTTGACGGCGTAGTCGCGGAAGTCGGGCACCTTCAGGTCGCGCAGCAACAGCCCACCGTTGGCGTGGGGGTTGCCGCTCATCCGGCGTTCGCCCTTCGGCGGGAGGCTGCGCAGCGTCTCGACCAGGCGTCCGGTGTCGTCGAAGAGCTCGTCCGGCCTGTAGCTGCGCATCCACTCCTCCAGCAGGCGGCGGTGCCCGTCGTCGGTGCGGGTCTCTGTCAGCGGCACCTGGTGGGCTCGGAACGTGCCCTCGACCTGCTGGCCGTCCACCTCCTTCGGACCGGTCCATCCCTTGGGGGTGCGGAGCACGATCATCGGCCAGCGCGGCCGGGTCACGGCGCCGGTGGACTCCCGCGCCCGCCGCTGGATGTCGGCGATGTCGTCGAGCACCTCGTCGAGGACCTGGGCCATGCGCTGGTGCATGGCCGCCGGATCGCCGCCTTCGACAAAGTAAGGCCGGTGGCCGTAGCCGGTCAGCAGCGACTCCAGCTCCTCGTGCGGGATCCGGGCCAGGAGAGTGGGGTTCGCGATCTTGTAGCCGTTGAGGTGCAGGATCGGCAGCACGGCCCCGTCCCGGGCCGGGTTGAGGAACTTGTTGGAGTGCCAGCTCGCCGCGAGTGCTCCCGTCTCGGCCTCGCCGTCGCCGATCACGCAGGCCACGAGCAGACCACGGTTGTCCAGCGCCGCGCCGTACGCGTGCACGAGGGCGTAGCCCAGCTCACCCCCCTCGTGGATCGAGCCGGGGGTCTCCGGCGCGACGTGGCTCGGGACGCCACCAGGGAAGGAGAACTGCCGGAACAGCCGTCGGAGCCCTTCGTCGTCCTCGGAGATGTGGGGGTACGTCTCGGCGTACGTGCCTTCGAGGTAGGAGTTCGCAACCAGTCCCGGGCCACCGTGGCCCGGGCCGGTGATGTAGATCATGTCAAGGTCGCGTGCCACGATCGCCCGGTTCAGGTGGGCGTAGACGAAGTTCAGCCCCGGCGTCGTTCCCCAGTGGCCGAGCAACCGCGGCTTGACGTGCTCGGGCCGCAGCGGTTCCCGGAGCAGCGGGTTGTCCAGCAGGTAGATCTGCCCCACGGACAGGTAGTTCGCCGCGCGCCAGTAGGCGTCGATGCCGGCCAGCTCTTCCTCGGTCAGGATCGGTGAGGTGTCCACCCGGTCCTCCAAGCTCGCGGGAGTGCGGTATGCCGCGAAACGCCGACGCGATCAGGCTGCGGCGGCACAGGGCTGCTCACTCACAGTAGAGGTCCTGGCGTCGAGAGCATGTCGCGCCGTGTGTCCGGCTCCGCCACCTGCCGTGGGGGCGGTACGACCACGACCGGGCCGTCCGCGTGGGAGAGGCAGTAGCGACTCACCGAGCCGGCAAGGACGCGGTGGATCCCTCCGTGCTCCCCGGTGCCCAGCACGAGCAGCTTTCCGCCGCGTGACCGGGCGACCAGCGCCGGACCCGGCGACCCCTGGACGATGTCCAGCGTCCACATGATCTCCATGGGCATATCCGCGAGTGTGCGGCGCACCCGGCTCGTGGCCCACGCCCGGGCGTCTGCCGTGGCCGCCTCCACGAACTGCGCGCCGCTGGCGGGGACCTGTCCGCCGGGCAGCTCCCACGCATGGACGATGCGCAACGGAAAACCCGTCAGCTGCGAGTGCCGGGCCCCCCAGCGGAGCGCTGCCGCGGCGGCCAGTCCGTCGCCCAGGCCGACCACGATCTCGCTGGTCTCGTCGTTCCTCATCTCGTCCTCCACGCCTTCGGCGCGACATCACCGTGCATGTAACCGTCCCCCCGGTCACCGCACAGCTGCCACCGCCGTAGGGCTCGCGTGGACAGGCCCAATGGCCCTGTGGACGCGGAGAGCCCGGACGCATCCTGAAGGCCGGCGAGGCGAAGGGAGTGGGTCATGTCCGCTGCAACACGTGGGCGCGAGATGCTGATCGGCCCCGAGCAGGAGCAGGTGCTGCTGAGCGCGGCGACTGCCGCGCCGTCACTGCACAACAGCCAGCCGTGGCAGTTCGGCGTCGGTCCGCGCCGCGTCGAGCTGTACGCCGACGCGTCCCGGCAGCTGCCCAATGCGGACACCGCTGGCCGGTCCCTCCTCATCAGCTGCGGAGCGGCACTGTTCAACCTGCGCGTCGCCGCCGAACATCTTGGCCTCCGCCCATGGGTCCGGCTGCTCCCGGACGCCGACGACCCGACCCTCGTGGCGACCGTGGACGTCGAGAACCGCCACGGGCGCGCAGGGCCCCTGAAGGCCTACGCCACCGCGATCCCGGCACGTCGGACGAACCGGCGACCGTTCCGCGACCAGACGATTCCCGGCTCGGTCCTCACGAACCTGGCGGAGGCCGCCTGGGCCGAGAACGCGATGCTGCGCATCTACGAGGACCCGAACGAGGTAGCCCGGATCATCGACCTGCTGCACGAGGCGGACCTCGTCGAGCGCACCGACCCGACCTTGCGCCGGGAGCGCGGGTCATGGGTCGGCCGCGCTGGCGGAGGCGAGGGCATCCCCGAGCCGTCCCTCGGGCCACGTCCCCGAGAGCCACGCACCGCGTTCCGTGAGCTCGGTGACACGGTCCGCGGGCCGCGCGACCACGCCGAGTTCGAGAAGACCCCGACGCTGGCGATCCTGTCCACTACGCATGACGAGCGCATCGACTGGGTGCGGGCGGGGCAGGCCCTCCAACGACTCCTGTTGACGGCTACCAAGGCCGGGCTGTCTGCGTCGTTCATGAACCAGCCGCTGGAGCAGGATGCGCTGCGCTGGCTCGTCCGGTCACCGCTGACCGGGATCGGACATTCGCAGATGATCCTCCGCATCGGGTACGGCGAGCCAGTGCCGGCGACCCCGCGGCGCCCGATCTCAGCGGTTCGCCGAGAGCTGCGGGATGCACCTCGATGATCGTCGCAGAGGGCCGCTTCCCGTTCAGGGTCTTGCGACGCTCAGGAGCACCCGCGCTGCGTACCGTCGGGTCGGTGAGCCGGGGAGTCCTGCACCTGGCGACCGGCCCCGTTGCCGTGGTGCAGACCACGGCTGAGCAACGCTCAGCGCAGGTCACGCCGGCGCAGCCCCAGAACGCCGACGGCGACCGCCGCGGAACCAGAACCACGGCGACAGCCACCGCAGGTCCGAGACGGTAGGGGACGCGGTCGGCGGTCGGTCGTGACGCGTCAGGACCTTCGGCCCCTGCCGTCGGGGCGTGCGCGCCTGTTTCCTGGGACAGAGGTGATGATGAGATGACCGACACCCTGGGAGAGGCCGAGCGCGCCAGCGTCGAGCTGTATTGGCTGCCGCTGGGGGCCGGCGGACACTTCGTGCGCTGGAACGGCCGTGTCTTCGAGGCCGTCGCCGCCCGCATTGGGCATCGCGAACCGAGCGACCTCTACCACACGGCCCTGGAGGTCCACCTCGGAGACGACCGGTACGTGATCGAGCAGGGGCCCGTGTGGAACATGAAGGGGCCCGACCGTGGCGTCGTCTCCGAGGGCCCCGTCGCATCTCGCTGGCTCGGTCGCTCGCGTCTCTTCCGGTACGAGGTCCGGCGATGGCGGAACGGCATCATCCCGGACGTGTCCGATGCGGTGGATAGCCCACAACGCCTCAGCGCCGACGCCGCTCAGGCGCAGCTGCTGCTCGACCTGGTTCCCGTCTGCCCCACGGTCACCTGGGGCCGCGACGAGTTGCGCACCGGGGAGATGTGGAACTCCAACTCCCTGATCTCCTGGCTGCTCACTCGCAGCGGCCACGACACCGGCGTCCTCGCTCCGCCGAGGCACGGCCGCGCACCCGGCTGGTTCGCCGGCCTGGTCGTCGCCCGTAGGGACGCGAGCACGGTGTTCGGTGACAGCCATGTCGAGGCTAGGCAAGAGTCAAGCAGTGCAGGAACCGGCATCCATGCCTGGACCCGACGGAGCCGTTGACCGCCTCGTCAAAGTTTCGCGACGGTGAGCAGCACGGCCGAGTCCTCGACCGCCTCCAGGCTGTGCCGATGGTCCGGTACGACGATCAGGTCGCCCGTCCGGCCCTCCCACGAGGCGTCCTGCCCGACGAGCACGACCCGGCCCGCGAGGACCAGGACCGTCGCCTCGCCGGGGTTCTCGTGCTCGGCCAGCTCCACGCCGGCAGTCAGAGCGATCACCGTCTGCCGAAGGGCTTGCTCGTGACCCCCGTACACGGTCTCCGCGCTGCGTCCGCTGCTGGTGGCGCGGGCCCGCTCCGCCTGCTCCCGGGCCACTGCGTCGAGACTGAGCTTCCTCATCGGCTGTTCCTCGCTCTCCGTCGAACTCCGCTCACCCGACACGCTCCCAGCCGCGCCGCGGCTTGCGGCTGCCCAGCTGGGCATCCCGGCTGCGGTACACGATGTAAGGCCGGGTGAGATAACCGAGCGGCGCACTGAACACGTGGACGAGCCTGGTGAACGGCCACAGCGCGAACAGACCGAACGCGGCGAGGCCGTGCAGCTGGAAGCCGAGGGGCGCCTCCGCCATCAGCTCGGGGTGAGGGGAAAACCGGAAGATGCCGCGGAACCACACGGAAACACCCTCGCGGTAGTCGTAGTGACCGACGATGTTTGCGATCACGGTGTTCGCCAGCCCGAGCACGATGACGGTGGCGAGGACGAGGTACATCGCCTTGTCCATCCTCGTCGTGGCGGAGAACACCGGGCCGACGGTGCGGCGACGGTAGATGAGGATGGCCATCCCGACCAGGGTGCAGAATCCGGCGATGCTGCCGATGCCGACCGCCATCCCGTGGTAGGCGTCCTCGGAGATCCCGACGGCCTCTGTCCAGGACTTGGGCACGCCGAGCCCCATGACGTGGCCGCCGACAACGAACAGGATGCCGAAGTGGAACAGCGGCGAGCCGAGGCGGAGCAGTCGCGACTCGTACAGCTGGGAGGAGCGGGTGGTCCAGCCGAACTTGTCGTACCGGTACCGCCAGAAGTGCCCAACGGCGAACACCGCGAGGCAGATGTAGGGCACCGCGACCCACAGGATGGTGTCGAACCCACCGGCCTCGTCGGCAGCGGCACCAGCCAGGCTGCTCATCGTCGGGCTCCTTCAGTCTGCGGCATGTACTCCGGCGGCGCGAAGGGCTGCAGGCCGACCTCCTCGACCGGCGGGCCCTCGGCGGCGAGCCGAGCCACCGCGGCGCGCTCGTCGCCGCGCAGGGGTGGCAGAGTCGCGGTGACCGCACGGAGGACCTGCGCGTATGGCGAGCCCGACTCCTCCAGGGCGAGGCGCAGCAGCTCGATGCCGGCGCGGTGGTCAACGAGGAGCTTCCGGCCGGCCCTCGGGTCAGTGGTCGCGGCGAACTCGAGAACCACCGCGAGGTGGTCGGGCAGCTCATCCGGCCCGAGCACCAGACCCGCACGGCGGTAGGCGGCCTTGAACGTGAGCAGCGCCATGCCGCGCTTGCGGGTGTCGCCGTGCGCGTAGTACGTGAGGTACAGGCAGCAGCGCCGCCGGTGGTCGAACGTCTCCACGTAGTGCGCCGCCACCTCCAGCAGGGGCGTCGCCTCCGCGTGTGCCACGAACCGCCCGAGCGGCTCCCCCAGCTCGGGCGGGAGTCCGCCGACGATGCGGCGCAGGAGCGGCAGCCGGCCTCGCAGCTCCTCGTCCGGATAGGCGAGCAAGAGCGAGGTCACCTGCCAGGCGACCTGGTGCGGGTCAAGCTCGCGCGACGACGGCCGGGTCGCGGTCATGACTTCGGCTCATCGTGCTTGGGCGGGAACATGCCTTCCGGCGTGCCGCGCCCGTCCCAGTTGAGCAGGTTGACCCGCTGCTCCTTGTTCT
>JBOGDY010000019.1:0-16534 GCA_050742955.1 Actinomycetes bacterium
GCCGCTGCGCAGCACCTTCGCGACGACGGTGTCGCCGTCGAGATCGACCATGCTGGCCACCGGGAGACTGAGCGTGCCGTCCTCGCTCCAGCCGCCGACGACGGTGGCCGTACGAGCGCCGTCGTAGCGCATGACGTTGGCTCCGGGCATCGCGAGGAGCCGGGCCACCTCTTCCGTCACCTGCCCGAATACGCGGCTCGGCGGCACTCCGCTCGCGACGAGCGTGGCCACTCTGCGCAGTGCCGCCTGCTCGTCCGCAAGCGCATGCTGGGACGCCTCGCTTGACGCGAGCGCCTCCCCCGCCCGGGTGCGCTCGGCAGTCTCTGCCGCGAGTACCAGCGACGTGAGCGCCGAGACGGCGATGAACAGTTGCGTCGCGAGGAGGCTGTCAGTGATCGAGTCGCGCAGGAACGGCCCATCGTTCTGCGCCGTGTTCCAGACCGTGATCGAGCAGGCGACGAAGACGGCCGTGGCCGCTCCGCGCGGCCCGAATCGTACAGCCGCCCACAAGAGGACCGGGAAGACGACGTATGGCACATCGCGCTGTGGCGCCAGGGCCGCAAGCGCCACGGGTGAGCGGCGTCGATAGCGACCGGTCGCCGTCGCCCACGGCCACCGTACGCAGCAAGTACTCGTAGCCCTTGCCCGCGCTCATCTTGTTGATCGTCACGGTCACCGCGACCACCTCCTCTTAGGAGGTAGGTTTGCGGACCGCTCCGCGGCCCGGGCCGGACCTCGATTGCAAGAGGCGTGAAGAGAAAATGGGTGTGGGGATCCGGGCAGGAGCCGAGGCGTGGGTCGGAACGCGAGTGACGGGTCCGAAGAGCGCAGAGGCGGGGTCGGCACAGTTGGGACGTTGGGTGGCAGATGCTGGAGCCCGGGGCGTGAAGAATGAGCGGGTGACATCCCTGGCCGACGCCGTACTCCCGCTGATCCGGACCCGCGCTGACCTCTGGCGTTGGGGCACAGCCAACGCCCACGGGCGCGACATGCACGAGGCTGTCGACATCCTCGAAGCTGCGATCCCGACAACCGACCCGGCCGAGGTGTACGCCGTCACTCACAGGGCTCTCGCAAGCGCGATCAAGGTCATCGCGCGCGCCGATGACTCCAGCGGCATCATCGGCGACGCCTGCCGTCGACTGCTCGACCTCCACCCGGGTGCGGCGGCCGCCGCGCGCGTTCCGAGCGGCAAGTTGATCGACTGGATGATGAAGTTCCAGTTCGACGGCGACGTCGACTACTTCGAGCTCGATCCCGTCGCCTACGCGGCGGCCCTCGGCGAGACCGGCATGAAGGCCTACCGCAAGCGCCTCGCTGACATCGAGGCTGGCCTCGGACCTCGTCCGTCCGCGGACGACCGGTGGACCTCGGCCCACTCACACGAGTGGTTCACCCTGGACTGCAACGCCCAGCGACTCGCCGTACTCGATCACGACATCGACGCGATCATCCGCACCCACGCCAAGGAGCGGAAGGTCGCGGCCTGGCTGGAGGACACCGCTGAGGCGTTCAAGGAGATCGGCGAGATGGACCTGGCGATCGACTGGGCGCAGCAGGCCACCGACTTTGACCGCGGACACCAGTCACTCAAGGCCGCGGGCTACTGGTGCCGGCTCCTCGAAGAACACCGACCCACCGAAGCGCGCGACGCGCGACTGACCGTGTTCCGACGATGGCCGTCGTCGACGACCGCGGCCCGGCTGCACAAGGCGGCCGGCAAGGCGTGGCCCGACTTCCGGGATGAGGTTGTGGCTACGCTCGCCGCCAGCCCCAGCGATGCGGTGCTGTTCGCGCTCCTGACCTTGAAGGAGCCCGAGTTCGCCTGGAAGCTCGCCCACTCGCTCGGACTCGACAGCGATCACACGTGGAGCGAGCTGGTGAAGGTGTACGAGAAGGTCGACCCGCTCGCGGTGCTGCCGATCCACCAGCGTCTCGTGGAGAACGAGCTGGTCGAGGCAGGTGCCCAGCACTACCGACTCGCTGCCAGACGGCTCGCGAAGATGCGGAAGCTCGCGGCCGGATCGGGGAACGCCGACGAGGTCGACGAGCTGATCGCCGATCTGCGGGAGACCCACCGTCGCCGCCCGCGCCTGCAGCAGGAGTTCGACCGCGCCGGGCTCCCGTGATGGTCGTCAATCCTTGTCGGGCCGAGGCGACTTGCCGCGACTGACCTTGACGTGGGGCGGCAGCGGCGCGTCGGGATCGCTGGTCGCCTCGGCTTCCTCCGCAGCCCTCGCCTCCTCGTCAAGGAGCCCCACGAGCTCGATCTCCTTGATCCAGGTGTTCACCTCGGCCACCGCGTCATCGAGCGACAACTCGACTCCGCCCGAGGCAGCGGCTCGCGTGAAGTCGTCTACCCAATGCGGGTGAGCGACAACGAGGGCAGGCCACTCCCGGGTCGCCAGGCCGAGTTGGGCCGCCTCCTCGACCCGAGCCCTGAAGACCGAGTTGGCGGCCTGACGGACCTCCGCGAGCGTAGGGCTCCCTGTCCTAGCGGCGAGGTCGCGGAGCAGGAGGAGGTCGACGACGTCGCGGGCTCGGTCGTTGATCGAGTTCGGCGGCTCGTGGGGGTCCGAGACGGCGTGGAGCTTCTGCGCGATCTGGAAGCGCATGGCGATCCCGACGAGGGCGTCCGGATCGGGCAGACCGAAGCCGCCCAGCGGCGGTGGCTCGATGGTCTCCTGCTCGTCGCTGACGCCGGCCTCGTCGGGCGACACCTCGAATTGGATGCGTCGCCAGGTCACACCACGCAGTTCCAGGATGATGTCGAAGCGGCGCGGCTTGATGATCTTGGTCGGCACGTTGACCACCTCGACCTCGCCCCGGCGGAGAGTGAGAGGTCCCCACGGCTCGTCGAGCGCCTCATCCAACGCGAGGATGAACTCGTCGAGGTCACCGCGAATGAGGCCGTCGACGTCTTTGGTGGTGCGGGCCGTCGCGTTCAGCCGGTGCTGAAGCAGGGTGCCGCCCTTGAGCAGGAACAGGTGCCGGCCATCGGTATCGATCGCACGCTGCACTGCGGCGATCGCCACCGACGACGCGATGAGCCAGCCGAGTCGACCGCCTCTCGCCTCGTCGCCGAGCTTGCCCTCGGCCTGGGCGATCCAGGTGTTGAGCACCTTCGTCGAGACCGGCTCCTTGGTCTTCGGCTTCAAAGTACGCAGCAAAGCGGCCAGCCTGGAGCCAAGGTGTTCATCGCTCATGGCGAGCCTCCAACGCCTCGGCGAGTTCGTCGCGTTCGGCCGCCTTGAGATAGCCCTGCACGTGGCCACGCTCGATCGCCTGGCGCAGCAGGTACGTCGGGGTGCCGTAGGCCAGGCACTGGGCGATGGCGGTCTCCGGTGTCACTGTCGGGATCTCCTGCCACCAGCCGATCTGCTTCGGGGCGAGGTCTTCGTAGTGCACGACGTAGTCCTCGCCGCCCGCACGGCGGAAGCGTCGCTGCTTGTCGACAGTGAGGTGGATGCGGTTGGGGTTCACGTCGCTGATGCCGTAGGCGTCCAGCGCGGTCTCGTGCGACAGCGCCGCCTCGGGCACACGGGTCCACAGCACTGCGAGCATGAGGTTGTCATGCTCGCCGACCGGATACTGCGGGAACCGGTAGACGCCGTACGCGGCCCGTTCCAGCGTGCCGCGGTGGACGAGCATCTGGAGCGCGTGCTTGCCGATGCCCATCTCGATGGCCTGCTGAGCGGTCACGAAACCATGCTGTGTGGTGGCGATGTCCCACAGCTCGTCTCGCGCCAGCGCTCTCGAGGTCATGGCAGAAGTGTAACGGAAGCGTGACACCATTGCCACGCCCGTCAGGGTGTCTCACTCCCCTCGTCTTCGCGGGCGAAGGCCAGGTCGAGGAGTTCCGCCGTCAACGGGTTCACGTGCTCGTTGCGGCGGATGTAGTGCTCGATCGTCACCTTCGGGTCGGTGTGGCCGAGCAGCTCGGAGGCGAGGTTCAGGCTCGCCTGCTCCTTGACGACGGTCGCCACGGTGCGCCGGAACATGTGCGGGCTGACGCCCTCGATGCCCGCGTCACCGAGGACCTTGCGGAGCTGGCGCCTCACGTTGGCCGTGGTCAGCGGTGTTCCCTCGCGGCTACAGAAGACCAGCGCGTCCAGCGAGTGGTCGGACATCATCGCGAGGCGGCGACGGAGCGCCTCGGCCGTGAAGGACGGCAGCGCGATCACCCGGTTGGAGCGGTCGGTCTTGGGGTGCTCCTGGCGGTAGGTGCCGACACCTCGCTCCGAGATCACGGTGCCGCAGATCCGCAGTGTCGCCGGCGTTGTCGTGAGGTCCAGGTCGCGCCGCCGGATCGCGAGCACCTCGCCGATCCGGGCGGAGGTGCCGAGCATGACCTCGACGATCTGGCCGAGCTGGCCGTCCGGGTTCGGACCCGAGGTGCCGCGCGACTGCTCCCACGCCTTGATCACCGCACGGATCGCGTTGACCTCGGTCGCCGTCAGGGCGGTCGGCGTCCGCTTCGGCTTGTGCAGGCGCGCAACCCCATCGATCGGGTTGCGATGGATGACCTCGTGCCGGACAGCGAGACCGAAGGCCAGACGCAACACGGTCTTGGCCCGCTTCGAGCGTGCGTACGACATCTTGCCGAGCTGCTTCAGCAGCGCGTCGCAGCGGGCGACACCGATTTCGCGCAGCGCGTATCCCCGGAACGCCGGGAGCACGAGCTGCCGCATGTCGCGCTCGTAGTTGAACCGGGTGCTCGGCGCGATCCGGCCCTCAAGGTCAAGATCGGCCAGCCAGTAGTCGACCAACGCCGGGCAACGGGCTGTCCGGCGTCAGCGTGGTGTCGACGGGCTGGAAGGCGTTGCGCTGGGTGAGCTTCCGCTTCAACGCGACCTCGGCCGCCGGCTTCGACGATGCCGTCGCCTGGACCAGCCGCGTCTGGCCGTCCCAGTCGCGGAAGCGCGTGCGCGCCTCGACCTTGCCCTTGGCCCGGGGGATGAAGGCGATCGCCGTAGCCGCCGATCGGAATTCGCGGCCTACTCATGGCCGCTGCCCTCGTGTCGCTGCTCCAGCCACTGCGCCACGTCGCTGACCGCGAACCGCAGGTTCTTGCCGAGCTTGTAGGCCCGCGGCGCCCGGCCGGACAGCCGCCAGTCGTAGATCGTCTGCACGGGGACGCCGAGGTACTCGGCGAGTTCCTGGACGCCCATGAGGGGCTCCAGCCCCAGCTTCGTCGTACTCATGGCCAGTAGATGTGCGAAGGCTGCCGAGAGAGCCCGAAGCGACCGGAGCCAACAGCGCGGGCGCCCCCCTGGGCGGCGCTGCGCACCTGTCAATGTGATGGGTAAACGATGGGATCGCATGTCGCCCGCAAAGCGAAAGTCCAGGTCAACCATGGGCTGACCTGGACTTTCTTCGTAGCGGGGGCAGGATTTGAACCTGCGACCTCTGGGTTATGAGCCCAGCGAGCTACCGAGCTGCTCCACCCCGCGTCGTGGTGGTTCGACTCTACGTCAGCCAGGCACGGACCGGCAAACCCGGCCGGTGCGCGGGGCTGACGGACAGTCGTCAGCTCCCGGTGGGCGACGGCGTCGGCGAGGGCGACCCCGACGACGACTCGCTGCGTCGCTCGGCCGCAACGGCCCGCTCGATGGCATCCTGCAAGGCCTTCTGCGCCGCGCCGTACGCCGCGAAGTCCCCGGCCTCGAGCGCCCGCTGCGAGTCCGCGAGAGCCCTCTGGGCATCGGCCAGGGCATCCTGCAGGGCCGCGTTCCCGTCCCCCGGCGAGGGTGAGCCGCTCGGGCTCGGCGACGGCGTCTCCCCGCCCGAACCGGGCGGCGGTTCCTCCGTGTCGACCCCGGACTGCCCGGCGAACACCCGGTCCAGTGCCAGCTGGAGGTTGTCCTCGAAGGCCACCTGGTCACCGAACGACACGAGCACCTTGCGCAGCAACGGGAACGCGGTCGCGCCCGTCGCCTGGACGTAGAGCGGCTGCACGTAGAGAAGGCCGCCGCCGACCGGTAGTGTCAGCAGGTTGCCGTAGGCGACCTCCGAGTCACCGCGCCTCAGGATGTTGATCTCGGTGGCCACGTCCTCGTTGGACGAGAACGCGTTCTGCACCTGTTTCGGACCCGCTATCTGCACCGACCGGGGCAGCTGGAGGACCCGGAACTTGCCGTAGTCAGGACCCGGGTCGGCGTTGACCGCCATGAATGCGGACAGGTTCTCCCGCTGCCCCGCCGGCACGTAGGTCGAGGTCAACGAGAAGGTCGGCTGCTGCTGCCCGGGCATCTGCAGGGTCAGGTAGTAGGGCGGCTGCGGCTTCGCGGCAGCGCCCGGCGCCGGGTCCTCCGGGACCCGCCAGAAGTCGCTGCCGTTGTAGAACGCCTGCGCAGTCTCCACGTGGTAGCGGGCGAACAGCGTCCGCTGCACCTTGAACAGGTCCTCGGGGTAACGGAAATGCGCCATCAGGTCGTCGCTGATCTCGCCCTTGTCCTGCACCGTGTCCGGGAACGCCTTCTTCCAGGTCTTGAGGACCGGGTCGTTCTCGTCCCAGGTGTAGAGGGTGACCTTGCCGTCGTACGCGTCGACCGTCGCCTTCACCGAGTTGCGGATGTAGTTGACCCGCTCGACCGGGGTGACGAGCGCGTTGGCCTGCGTGGTGCGCGAGTCGTCCGTGACGTCCTCGAGCGTGCTGCGCGTCGCATAGGGATAGCCGTTGCTCGTCGTGTATCCGTCGATGATCCACTTGACGCGCCCGTCGACCACCGCGGCATAGGGGTCGCCGTCGAGGGTCAGCCAGGGCGCGACCCGCTCGACACGGTCCTTCGGTTCCCGGACGTAGAGGATCCTCGACTCCTCGTTGACCCGGTCGGACAGGATGATGTTGGCCTCCTGGTACTTCGCCGCGAACAGCGCCTTACGGAAGAACGAGCCGACCGCGACGCCGCCACCGCCCTGGTAGGTGTTGTTGCGCTGGCCGGTGCCCGTCGTGTCGTCGGGGAAGTCCAGCTCGCGGTTCGTCGACCCCGGCGGGGCACCGACGATGCTGTAGAGCGGCGACTCCTCGCCGAAGTAGATGCGCGGCTCGAACTCACCGAGCTCGCCCTGCGGCGGGATGTCGGAGGACACGAACGACGGACGACCCTGGGTGCTGCTCGTGTTGCCGAGGGCCGCGACGAAACCGAACCCGTGCGTGTAGACGGTGTGGTCGTTGAGCCAGTTGCGCTGCTCGGACGGCAGACCCTGCAGGCCGACCTCGCGGACCGCGCCGACCACGTCGCGCCGCTCGCCGTTGATCGTGTAGCGGTCGACATCGAGGAACTGGGGGAAGTCGTAGAAGGAGCGGATCTGCTGGAGGTTGCGGTAGGTGGGCGAAAGGACTGCCGGGTCGAGCAGCCGGATGCTGGCCGTCGTGTCGGAGTCCGACCGCAGCTGGTTGGGCTCGGCCTCAGAGCGCGCGTTGTAGGTCTGGACGTCGACGTCGCCGATGCCGTAGGCCGTGCGCGTCGCGTCGATGTTCCGGGTGATGTAGGGCGCCTCCTTGTCGGCCTCGGTCGGGTTGACCTGGAACCGCTGCACGATCGCCGGGTAGATGCCTCCGACCAGCAGCGCCGAGAGCAGCAGCAGTCCCACGCCGAGTCCGGGCAGCAACCACGTGCGGCGCACGATGTTGGCGAAGAACAGGCCCGCGCAGATGATCGAGATGACGGCCAGGATGCTCTTGCCGGGCAGCACCGCGTTGATGTCCGTGTAGGTCAGGCCGCTGAAGTCGGCCCGGCCGATCCGGGCCTGCTTGACCGCGAGGCTGTAGCGGTCCAGCCAGTAGGCGACCGCCTTCAGCAGCACAAAGGTGCCCAGCAGCACCGAAAGGTGCACGCGTGCCGCAGCGGTCGCCCGCTCGCCCATCACGGCCTGCATCCGCAGCCCGCCGTAGAGGTAGTGGGTCACCGCTGCCGCGATGAGCGCGAGCACCACGGTGGCGAAGCCGAAGCTGAGGACGAAGCGCCACCACGGCAGGTCGAAGGTGAAGAACGAGATGTCCCGACCGAACTGCGGGTCCTGGACGCCGAACTCCACCCCGTTGCGCCACTGGAGGTAGGTGCGCCACTCGCTGGCTGCGGTCGAGCCCGCGATCAGACCCAGCAGCACGACGAGGGCCAGCACCACGATGCGCCGGTAGGGGTCGAGCGCCATGCGGTAGCGGTCCAGCTCCTGCTGCCCCGGGATCAGCGCCTGGTAGGCGGGCCTGGTGCGGTAGGCGACGACGAAGTTCACGCCGACAGCGACGGCGAAGACGATGCCGAAGACCACGAACAGCAGTGCCTTGGTCGACAGTGCCGTGGTGTAGACCTGCGTGTAGTCCACCGACTGGAACCACAGCAGATCGGTGTAGAAGCTGGTGAAGATGCTGAACAGCAGCACCAGCACGCCGAGGATGATCAGGGTCGGGAGCAGGACCCGCCCACGAGGACGGGCGGGCGCCGCGGGGCGGCTCGCCGGTCCGGGTCGGCCGGGCATCTGGAAGCTCACACACGCATCCGTTCGTCGTGTCTCGGGCGGCGGGCAGGGTGTGCGGCTCGCCGTCCGCTCAACTTACCGACGTAGGCCCGGAGTTCCCACCTCTGCCCGCCGTCCCGAGGCCGTCGTTCGGGGACCGCGCAGGGACGTACGCCGGGGCGTGCTGGAGACTGGGCACCATGAACGCCCGCCTCACCCAGGTCGCCCTCGACATCGAGAGGCATGTCGCGGCCACGGGCTGGGACCAGCCGCCGCACCTCTACGCGCTGGTCGAGACGGCCGACCTGCTGCGCCGCGAGCCGCAGATGGCCGGGGAGCTCGGCGGACCTGCCGAGGGGGCCGCGCTACCCGGCGCCCTGACCCCTGTCGATCAGGACGAGCTCCCGTCCCATCGTTCGCTCGAGGAGCTCCTCGCGGGCATCAGCTGGCCCGACGAGGTGCTGGGGACCGCGGTGTCGGTCGAGCGGCTGATGGTGCCGCCGGATGCGGAACGGGAGATGCCCCGGGACGAGAGCCAGGCCCTGCAGTGGCTGGGTGCTCACCCCGAGCGCGAGGAGGTGCGGCTGGTGGTCGCCGTGCTCCGCGACGGCTCGCGGGCCGGGGTGCTGCGCATGCGCTCCCACGACGACGAGCAGTCGGTGCTGTCCGGCCCCGACCTGGTGCCGGGGCTCGCCGACGCGCTGTCGGCCACCCTGCGCGACTGACCGCCTGCGTCGCGCCGGCCGTCAGCCGGTGCAGGTCGGCAGCCTGCTCGCGGCGGGCCCGCCCTCACGGAGGGTGTCGAGCGCGTCGACGGCCTGGTCGAGCGTGGCCACCTTCAGCACCCGCAGGTCGTCGGGGACCGCCCCCACCACCTCCGAGCAGTTGCCCGCGGGCGCCAGGAACACCGTCGCCCCGGCCGCCCGGGCGCCCACGAGCTTCTGCTGGATGCCGCCGATCGGGCCGACGTGGCCACGATCGTCGATGATCCCGGTGCCGGCGACGTGGCGGCCCCCTGTGAGGGAGCCGGGCGTGAGCTTGTCGACGATGCCGAGGGAGAACATCAGGCCCGCGCTGGGACCGCCCACGTCCTTCAGCGAGATCTGGACCTTGAACGGGTAGTCCGCGTCGTCGCGGGTCGCGACACCGATGATCGTCCGTCCGTCGTCAGCCTGCACGGTGGTGACCGACGTCTCGATCCGCTCGCCGTCACGCCGCACCACCAGATGGACCGTGTCGCCCGGTTCGTGGGCCGTGATGAGCTCGCGCAGCCGGTCACCACCTTCGGCCGGCCGGCCGTCGACATCGAGCAGCACGTCGCCCGGCTCCAGCCGGCCCTTGCTCGGCGACCCGGGGGCGAGCTCCTTGACCAGGACGCGGGTGGTCACGGGGAAGCCGAGGTAGCGCAGCGCGGAGGTCGTCGCGTTCTCCTGGGACTCGTGCATCTGCTCGGCGCTCTCCCGCTCGACCTGCTCGGCCGTCTCCCCCTCCCGGTAGATCTGCCGTTCCGGCAGCACCGCGATCTCGTCGTCGATCCACCCGCGCAGGGCCGTGACGAGATCCATCCGCTGGCGTGGGCCGCCCAGCACCGACACGGTCGTCAGGTCGAGATGGCCTTTGGCGGGATAGGTGCGATGCCCGTCGATGCGGATCAGGTCGGTTTGCTCCACCGCACCGAGAGTGTCGGTGGTCGGCCCGGGGCTGAGCGCCACGTAGGGCACGGGTAGCAGCGCCGCGACCGCCGAGAGCATCACGACCATGAAACCGGCCACGGCGAGCGTGACGACACGGCGGGACATGGCGCAGAGCCTACGAGAGCAGGCTGAGAATTCCCCCAGAACGGCGGGGCGTCATGGGCCCGGTCCTTCGCGTCGCTCGTGCCTGCGACGGTCGAACGCCGCCTTGAACCGCTCGTGCTCCTCGACGGTGTCGTGCGGGTCAGCGGGTGGCGGGGTGCGGCTGGCCCACATCACCCAGAGAACGGCCAGGAGGAGAGCGACGACGGGGATCGCCAACCAGGCGAGCGCCGACATGTCTGAAGTCCCCTGCCTCGTGTCCGTCCTCCGCACGAGTGCCGCGCGGACGAGACCAGGCTAGCCCGCGGTCAGGGCAGGCCGACCCATTCCTGCGTTCCGTCACCGAAGGTCTGGTGCTTCCAGATCGGTACCCGCGCCTTGAGCTCGTCGATCAGGGCCCGGCACGCGTCGAACGCCTGCCCCCGATGGGCGCAGGACACCGCTACCACCACGGCCAGGTCGCCGACCACCAGGTCGCCGACCCGGTGCAGCGCCGCCAGCGCGATGACGCCGTCGCGTTCCGCGACCTCGGTCGCGACCTCGCGCAGCACTCCCTCGACGGCCGGGTGCGCCGAGTAGCCCAGCCCGGTGACCGGCCGGCCGTCGGCCTGGTCGCGCACCGCGCCGACGAAGACAGTCGTGCCGCCGGCGCGGGGGTCGGCGACCGCCGCCAGGACCTCGTCGACCGACAGCGTCTCGTCGCGGACGTCGAGCAGCCGGACGGGGTCGTCGGCACCGGCCACGGGGGTCACGCCCGACGCCTCTTGCGCGCCCGCCGCACCAGCGCAGCCGTGCCGACCACCGCGACCGCGGCACCGGCGGCTCCGATGGTCGCGTCCCGCTTCCCGAGCCGCCGCGCGGCCAGGGCGTGGTGGCCGCTGACCTGCTCGAGGAGCACCCCGAGGGCCGTCGGGTTGTCGTAGGCCGGCTTCCACCCGGCCTCGCGCAGCCGAGCGGCCGACACCACCCACGGGTGCACGACGTACTGCAGGTCACTGGCCGGCGCCGGGATGACACCCAGCCGGTGCAGCCGCTCCGCCGTACCGAAGGCCAACGAGGCAGGCAGCTCGATGCGCCGCATGCCGGAGATGATCTCGACCTCCTCCTGCTCCATCCAGCCGTCGCAGCCGACCGTGACTATGCCAGTGACCGCTCCGACGGCGGCGAGCTCGAGGGCCGCGGCCAGGTCGTCGACGTGGCAGAACTGCCACTTCGGGTGCGTCCCGCGCACGACCAGCAGCCGGGGGGCCTCGAAGTGCCGGGTCAGGACGCTGTCGATCCCCGGGCCGACCACCGTGGCGGGCCGCAGGACCGTCACCTCCAGGCCGGGGTGGCTGCGCGGCGCCTGCCTCGCCAGCCGTTCGATCTCGAGCAGGTCGGAGACGAGCGAGCCGTCAGGCACGGCACGCATCGGCGCGTCCTCGTCCAACGGCACCTCGTTGTCGGCCGACGCGCCGTAGACCATCGCCGATGTGCAGAGCACGACCCGTCGTACCCCGCTCGCGGCGGCAGCGGTCAGCACGGTCTGCGTTCCCCGGACGTTGAGGTCGCTGCGCTCGGGGCGCGCGCCGTCGAGCTCGGTGTCCATCGCGAGGTGCACGACGGTGTCGACCTTGTCCAGCCGTCCGGCCAGCGCGGGGTCGCACACGTCCATCACCCGCCACCTCGCACCGGGCACGTCCCCGCGCCGCTGGTCGATCGCGATGACCTTGCCGAGCTCCGGACGGTCCACCAGCCGGCGGGCCACGGCGCATCCGAGACCGGAGGCGGCTCCTGTCACCGCGACGACCGGCTTGCGGGTGCGCCGAGAGCGAACAGGGCCGTCGGGCGTCGGCCCGTCAGAACTCATCGCGACACCGATCCGGTCGGCGGGATCAGGACGGTCATCGTCGTCGTTACGGTGGGGGACACGGCAGCCATGGTGCTCCCATCCTGCCAACCAGGACGCCCGACTCCCAGGGGGCCAGCGTGAGCAACCTTCCCTTCGGCTTCGGCCCCGGCGCCGGCGACCCCGACGACCCCGGCGGCAAGGGGCCCGGCGACAAGGGCCAGGGCGGGGGCGACCAGCCGGTCGACCCGTTCTCCGCGCTGTTCGGCGGCGGCCGGCCGGGCGACATCGGTGAGGCCTTCCAGCAGCTGGGCCGGATGCTGTCCTGGCAGGGCGGTCCGGTCAACTGGGACCTCGCCCACGACCTGGCCCGACAGGCCGTGTCGAGCCAGGGCGACCGCAGCGTCGGTGCCGCCGAGCGCAACGACGTGCTCGAGGCGATGCGGCTCGCCGAGCTGTGGCTCGACCCGGCCACGGCCTTCCCCGCCGGTGCGGCCTCGGCCGACGCCTGGAGCCGCGCCGAGTGGGTCGAGCGCACCCTGCCGGCGTGGCGCGAGCTGGTCGACCCGGTCGCCGGTCGCGTCGTGAAGGCCATGGGCGAGATGCTGGCCGCGGAGGACGGGCCGCTCGGCCAGATGGGCCAGTCCGGCCAGCTGCCCGAGCAGCTGCAGGCGCTCGGCGGCCTCGGCGACCTGACCGGGCCGGGTGGCCCGCTCGCCCAGATGATGCAGTCCGTCGGCGGTGCGATGTTCGGTGCCCAGATCGGGCAGGCGCTCGGCAGCCTGGCCGGCGAGGTGGTCGGGTCCACGGACGTCGGGCTGCCACTCACGGCTGGGCACCGGGCCGCCCTGCTGCCGGCCAACATCGCCGAGTTCGGTGAGGGCCTCGGTGTGCCGCTCGACCAGGTGCGCCTCTATCTGGCGTTGCGCGAGTCTGCCCATCACCGTCTGTTCGCGCACGTGCCCTGGCTGCGGGCCCACCTCGTCGACGCGGTCGGTGCCTACGCCCGGGGCATCCACGTCGACACCTCCCGGCTCCAGGACGCCATCGGTCGCATCGACCCGAGCAACCCGGAGGCGTTGCAGGAGGCGCTGGTCGGCGGACTGTTCGAGCCGGAGGACACGCCCGCCCAGAAGGCAGCCCTCGCCCGGCTGGAGACCGCGCTCGCGCTCGTCGAGGGGTGGGTCGACGAGGTGGTCAACGCGGCGGCGACCCCGCACCTGCCCAGCGCGTCGGCGCTGCGCGAGACCGTCCGGCGGCGCCGCGCCGGAGGGGGGCCCGGGGAGCAGACGTTCGCGTCGCTGGTCGGTCTCGAGCTCCGGCCCCGGCGCCTGCGGGAGGCGGCGGCGGTGTGGCGCGCGCTGGTCGGCGAGCGGGGCGTCGACGGCCGCGACAAGGTCTGGGCGCACCCCGACCTGGTGCCCACCGCCGACGACCTCGACGACCCGGACGGCTTCGCCCGCGGCTCCTCCGTGCCGCTGGACCTGTCCGGTCTCGAGGACACCGAGGCGCCGCCCGAGCCCGGGGACCCGCGCGGTTGAGCGGGCTGCACACCGACGCCGTCCGCGTGCTCACCCGCTGGCAGGCGCCCGACGCCGCGCAGGACGCGCTGCGCGAGGGCTACCTCGACCACCTGCGTGACCACCCGGACGGTGTCTGGCGCTCGTGCGTGCCCTCCCACCTGACGGCCAGCGCGCTCGTCGTCGACGCCACCTTCTCGAACGTGCTGCTCACCTTGCACCGCAAGGGCGGCTTCTGGAGCCAGCTCGGCGGCCACTGCGAGCCGGGTGACGCGACGCTGGCCGACGCGGCGCTTCGCGAGGCCCGGGAGGAGTCCGGCATCGACGGCCTGGCCCTGCGGCCCGACCCGGTCGACCTGGACCGGCACCGGCTGTCGTCGGCCTTCGGGACCTGCCAGGAGCACCTGGACGTGCGCTACGTCCTGGTCGCACCGGCAGGAGCCCGCGCCGCCGTCAGCGACGAGTCCGACGACCTGCGGTGGTTCGCCCCGGACTCGCTGCCCGACGGTGCGCTGGACGTGGACCGGCTGGTCGCCCGCGGGCTCGCCCGGGTGCGAGGGACGGAGGTCCCGCCCCGGCCCTCAGCGACCGGCTGACACCGCGGCGCGGGTCGCCTCCCACCCCTCGAGCCCGGGGTCGAGCCGGGCCAGGTCGTCGCGGGTGCGCACGCGGTGCCATCCCGGACCCACCGACACGGCTGTACGCCGTGGTGCGGCCGACCGCAGCGCAGCCATCGCGTCGGGGGTGTCGGTGCCGACACCGGCCGCGGTGAGCCACGCGGGGACCGGGCAGCGGCAGGCCAGTGCCACCAGGCCACCGCCCGCACAGGGCAGCACGGCGACCTCAGCGGAACCGAGCCCGCGGTGCAGCTTGCCGACCAGCAACGGGGGCAGGTCGGGCGCGTCGCCGGCGACCACGGTCACCTCGTCGGCGCCGAGCCGTGCCAACGCCGCCGCGACCTCCAGGGCGGGCGGGCCGTCGGCGGCCGCGACCCGCAGCACGCGGGTGCCGGGCCAGGTGAGCGACTCCAGCTCGGCCCCGACCGGGTCTCCGGCGGTGACGGCCAGCACGACCTCGACGAGCTCGAGCCCGGCGACCGTTTCGTAGACGTCCTCGACCATGACCGCCCGCAGCGGTTCGAGCAACGACCCCGGTGCCGGCGGTGGCGCCAGCACCGCCACCACCCGTCGGGTCACCGCTCGCCCAGCCGGTCCGCGGCCGGCTGGCCGGCGACGCCCTCATCGTCCACCGTGTCGGACATGTCGAGACCGGCCGCGGCCGACACCCCCTCGAGGTAGCCGCGGGCACGGTCGCTGCGCGGAAAGCGCTCGACCTCGGCCCAGAACGCAGACCCGTGGCCGGGCACCAGCAGGTGGGCCAGCTCGTGCACCAGCACGTAGTCGACGACCCAGGCCGGCATGCCCTGCAGCCGGGTCGAGAGCCGGATGCTGCGGTCGACCGGGGTGCAGGACCCCCAGCGGCCGCCCTGGTTGGTCACCCATCGGACGCTCGCCGGCTCGGCCCTGCCCTCGAGGTAGCGCCGGGACAGGTCTCGCGCCCGGGTCAGCAGCTGGTCGTCACCCGGCCGGCGGCGACGGTCCTGACGGGCCAGCCGCTCGAGCATGACCTGCACCCAGCGGCGCTCCTCGGCCCGGCTCATGCGGGCCGGGATCAGCACGACGGTGCGGTCGCCGTCGCGGTAGGCGGAGACGGTGCGTCGCCGCCGGGCACTGCGCCGCACCTCGACGGGTGGCTCCTGGGTCATGCCCGAAACGCTAGCGACTTTCTCGCGTCCACAGCCGGTGGATTGCATCGCTGCAGGTCAGCGGGGTTCTGGAGGGCGATCCCCAGGGCTGTCCACAGCTGGGTGAACCGGTCGTCCACAGCGACACCCCGCCCTGTCCCCACGGGCCTCCACAGCGGCGTCCACAGGGTCGACCGCCGTGCCGTTGACGGGCCCGGCGTGGGCTTCTAGCGTCCTCCCGACGAAGCCCCCGGGAACCACCCGGGCGGGGGGCCCGCAAGGGGAAGGCGAGCGCCTCGTCCCGAGTGCCCCGGGGGCCTCGTGACGTGCGGGCCCCGCCCTGCGCAGCGGGTCCCGAGGCGGCTCAGCGTGTCGCTCAGCTGCACGCTGGGCCGCCGGTCGGCCGCCGAGGACCGGCAGCCGACCTCAGCGGCCGGTGAAGCGCGCTGCCCGCCGCTCCTTCTGGGCCCGGAGCCCCTCCTGCAGGTCGGCGGTGGCCAACGTGACGGGCTGGGCCAGCGCCTCCCACTGCAGCGCGGCTTCGAAGCTCGCGTGACCACCCGACGCCAGCGCCTGCTTGGTCAGCCGGGCCGCAACCGGGGCGGTCGCCGCGACAGCTTCGGCGACGCCGAGCGCCTCGCCGAGCACCCGGTCCCGCGGCACCGCCCGGTTGACCAGGCCCATGGTGGCCGCCTCGGCCCCGGTGACGACCCGCCCGGTCAGCAGCAGCTCCCGCGCGACTGCCAGCCCCGCGACCTCCGGCAGCAGGAAGGTCGTGGCCATGCCCGGGTGCATGCCGAGGGAGGTGAACGGCACCCCGAGCCGGGCGTCCTCGGCGGCGTAGCGCAGGTCGCAGGCCAGCGCGAGAGCCAGGCCCGCGCCGATCGCCGCGCCGTTGACCGCGGCGACGGTGGGAACCTCGAGGTCCCGTACGGCGAGCCAGGTCCGGTAGAAGGGCAGCATCCGGTCCCGGAGCCCGTCGACGGTCGCGTCCGGCTCGGACCCGATCCACGAGACGTCACCGCCCGAGCAGAAGGCGCTGCCCTCCCCCGTCACGACGACCACCCGGACCCGGCGATCGGACCGCAGCGCGGCCATCACCCGGCCCCAGGACTCGGTCATCTGCCCCGACATGGCGTTGCGGCGGTCAGGGAGGTCCAGGGTCACGACGACGACCCCGTCACCC
>JBOGDY010000020.1:0-16299 GCA_050742955.1 Actinomycetes bacterium
GAACCCCTCCTCGACCACCCCACCCTCGCGCCCACCCCCAAACCGCAAACCGAACCACCCGACGACCCCGACCCACCCGACGACGACGAACCGCCCTTCTGAGACGGTCGGCGACCTTGCCAGCTGACGCTGGGCGACAGTGCCACCTGATGGTGGGCGAGCCCGTCGCCTGAACGGACGGGACGCTTCACGCCTCCTTCGGGATGAGGAGCCAGAGGATCAGGTAGAGCAAGATCTGTGGCCCCGGCAGCAGGCAGGACAGCACGAAGACGAGGCGCACGGTCCCGACCGACCAGCCGAATCGACTCGCGATCGCGGCACACACGCCAGCGATCAGCTTGCCCTTGCGCGGGCGGACGAGGTCGGTCACGGTCCGAGACTAGGCCGCCGCGGTCGGTCCTGCTTGAGGGGAAGCTCCCAACACAGCTTGATCGCGCCCGTGCCGCCGCCGGAGAACAGGCCGCCGATCTCCGCGGTGTCTCGTACCGCCTGCTGGGACGGGCCTTCGAACAGGTGGAAGCACGTCTCGTCGTCAGGGACATAGATCGCGCCGAGATGGCGGACCGGGACACCCGCCATCGCCATCGTGCGCGCGGCGTCGTCCGCCCCCGCGGCCACACGGGCGAGCGTGTCGCTGGTCGGGCGCGGCACGTAGGTCTCGACGAGGAACCTTGGCACGAAGCGACGTTAGGCCGCCTGGCGCCACGTGGAATCGGAGGAACCTCTACGGTTTGCCTGCGGTGAGCCCATGTCCCGTTTCGGCCCCGGCCGGCGCGTCGGCGAGGCGGCGCACGAGAGCAGTTCGCGACGAGACGCCGAGCTTCGCGTAGATCCGGGTGAGGTTGGACTCCACGGTTTTCACCGTCACGAACAATGCCGCTGCGACATCCCGGTTGGATCGACCGTCACAGACGAGCTCGGCGATGCGCAGCTCCGTCGGTGTCAGGCCGCCCGCGGACGGGGCACGCCCACCTATCCGTGAGCTCTCCTCATGGGCCCTCACCGCCCACTGCCGGGCGCCAAGTCGCTCGAAGGTCGCGGTGGCCGCATCGAGGGAGGCGCGAGCCGAACGCCACTGCCGGAGCCGTCGCTGGGTCGAGCCGAGCGCGAGCAGTGTCCGCCCGCGGTCGACGGGGACGGTCACCCGGTCGTGAAGTGCGAGCGCCGCCTCGAAGTGCGGCAGAGCCCCCGCGGGGTTGCCGACCGCCGTGAGCAGACCGCGGCAGCGGGCGGCGTTGGCCAGCACGGAGATCCGATGCAGCTCACTGGCACGTTCCTCTAACCGGTCGAGGAGCTCCGTGGCGGCGCGCACCTCTCCGAGCAACAGCAACGCCTCCACGGCGTCGGCATCTATCCGCAGGGCGCCCGGCTCTCGCACACCGGCTCTCTCGAGGTGGTCGACTACCGGGCCGAGGTGCAGGTCGGCCGAGTGCGCGTCCCCACGTGACAGGGCCAGGGTGCCGAGCGCCGACCGGCTCATCGCCCACCCGAACTTCGCGCCCGTGCGATCGGAGAGCAGGGCACTCGCCTTCGCCTTCTCGGTCGCCTCCGCGGCTCGACCGCGCAGGGCGTCCAGCACGGCACCTGTGGCCAGCAGCACGGCGCGCTGGGCCAGCTGTCCCGCTTGGTCAGCGCCCTCGAGTCCGTCGTCGACGAGCTGAGCCGCCTCGGCCCAGTTGCCGTCGAGGATCTCAACGCTCGCCAAGTGGCGCAGGATGAGGGGGACCGAGCCCTCGTCTCCCAGATGCAGCGCGCGCTGACGTGCGGCGACGAGCCTCGCCCGCGCGCCTGGGAGGTCGTCCGTCCAGGCGAGAACCACTCCCTGCATGAAGCTTGGTCCCTGGGCGCGGAGGAAGCCGAATCCGGACCGTTCCTCGATCTCCGTCGCGGCGGGGTTGAGGTGCACGGCGGCAGCGGCCTGCTCGCGCGCCTCGGTCTTGCCCCGCAGCGCGAGCAGCATCGACTCGATCGCCAACGCCTCGGCCACCAGCGTCATGTCGCCGGTGGTCCCCGCCTCCTCCACCGCTCGTCGGGCGTGGCAAGCAGCCGCTGGGAGATCCTCGAGCATGCGCATCAGGACGACGGCGATCCCCGCGTTCGCCTCCGCACAGACCCTCGCATCGGCGGGTTCACCGTCCAGCACCTCGCGGTAGAGCAGCGCAGCGGTCTGGTGGTTGGCCTCGAACATGTTGACCCGAGCCAGCCGGGTGAGCACGTCGGCCCGGCGCGTTGTGTCGGTGGCGGCCGCTGCCTTCTCGAGCAGCTCACGCGCTCGGTCCGGGTCGCCGGCCTCGAACTGGTGGGATGCGGCGTCCACAGTGCGCCGGAGGACGTCGCCGTCCCGGTGTTCGGGCGTGAGGGCCCGGGAGCGCTCCATGAGCTCGGCGGCAGCCACGACGGCGCCCCGGGCCAGGGCGGTCCGGCTCGCCGCCTCCAGCCGCTCTGCCACTCTCTCGTCCGGCCGGTCCGTCGACAGCGCGAGGTGCCGCGCGCTCTCCTCGATGTCCGCTGCGGTCACAGCGAGGCGGGCGTGCACGTCATGGCGCTCGGTCTCGGTCGCCTGCGAGTAGACAGCCGCGGCCAGCAACGGATGTTCGAAGCGCAGGCGCCCGGCTTCGGTAGCCAGAACACCGGCAGCGAACGCCGGGCCGAGCACCTCCATGTCGACGGCTGCTGGCGTGGGACGCGCGAGAGCGGCTACGACCAGGAGCTCCGCCCGGGTCATTGGAGGCAGTGCCGAGAGCCGGGCGGTGAAGAGCCCGTGCACCCGGCCGGAGATCGGCAGCGGATCGGTCGTGGTCGGTACGCGGCCGCTCCGCCGCAGGTCACGTCCCAGCTCGAGGGCCACCAGGGGGTTGCCGCCAGAAGCGTCGTGGATGCGCCGCAGGATCGGTCGCGGGAAGGTCGCCGCCAGACGTCCCTCGATGAGGACCCGGATGCCGCCGAGGCTCAATGGGCCGAGAGGCATGCTCAGCAGGGGGTGGTGGGGAGATGGACGGTCCAGCCGTAGCGGCGGCATGTCCGCATCTGCTGCTCGGTGGGCCAGGAGCAGCGCGACCGGTTCGGTTCCCAGCCGGCGCACGACAAAGCCCAGAACGCTCTCGGAGGCCGAGTCGAGCCACTGCACGTCATCGACAGCGACCATCACCGGTGACGCTCGGCTGAGGATGCGCAGAGCGGTCAGCGTTCCGGTCGCGACCGCCCGCTGGTCCAGGGCCGAGGCGCCGGGCGGCTCCCTCAGCAGGGCCACCGACAGCGCCGTCCGCTGCGGCAGCGGCAGGTCGTTCCACACCTCGTCCAGCACGTCGCCCACGAGATCGCTCAGCGCGGCGAACGAGAACGTGGTCTCACTCTCCGTCGGGCGGGCCACGAGCACGCGGTGGCCTCGTCGCCGAGCCTCCTCGCAGGTGGCCAGCCACAACGTGGTCTTCCCCGCACCCGGTGGACCCGCGACGAGGGCGGCCCCCGACCCCGATGCGACGGAGTCGAGGAACCGCCCGAGCGCCGCAAGCTCCGGCTCCCGCCCGATGATCGCGTCCGCCATAACGCACCTCGGCCCGATTGTGACGGGGTGGCGGCGAGATGGCGAGGCTTCGGCGCAGTCGGCGGCGGACGGCCGGTCGGCAAGTCGATCGATCAGTCAGTCGGTCAGTCGACGTAGAGCGTCACCGGGGCGACCTCGCCGGCGAGCGTGCGCCCCTGGCCTCCGGCGTCCCTGTAGGCGCCCGTGCCACCGGTGATCGCCAGCCTGACGTCGGGCAGGTCCGCAGCGGAGAACATTGCCTGGACAGCGATCGTGCCGCGCGGCAGCCGGAACGTCGTGACACAGGTGAACTCGGTGTCAGCTCCGGCCACGCGCACGACCGTGCACACGCCAGCGTCCGTGCCGATCTTGTGTCCCGACCGCTTCAAGTCGTCGCTGAAGACGATCTGGTCGCCCGGGCTGAACCCGGCCGCGCCGAGGTCCAGCTCGGTCTCGGCCACCTGCACGCTGGTGAAGCGCAGCACCCGCGTGCCGTCATCGCCCGAGGCCGAAGCACTCCGGGTGACGACGGCGGTCGCGGCCACGGCCACGGCAAGCCCGATGGTCAGCGGCCTTCGTATGTGAGACATGACGAGCCTCCTGCCGAACGATGTGGCGGGGCGTGGGCTGTGGAGTCCTTGTCGGGACTCGGACACCACGGGCTGCACGCACCCGGCGCCGGTGAGGAGTTGTCCGTTGGGCCGGCACGTCGGCGACGCTAGTGAGCCCGGACTCCGTCGGAATCCGAGGTTCCCCCATGAAATCGACGTCTTCCCGACCCGATCGCGCAGGGCCCTCAGTCGGTCGCACCCTCGGGGGCGGCCTCGACGAGCTCGACCAGGACCCCGCCCGCGTCCTTGGGATGGACGAAGTTGACCCGCGATCCCGCCGTACCCGCCTTGGGCTCGTCGTAGAGCAGCCGTAGCCCTCGCTCGCGCAAGGTCGCCGATGCCGCGTCGATGTCGTCCACCCCGTAGGCCACCTGCTGGACGCCCTCACCGCTGCTCTCGAGGAACCTGCCGAGGGTCGAGTCGGGCGACAGCGCGGCGAGCAGCTGGATGCAGGAGCCCGAGTCGCCGACCGCCAGCATGGCCTCGCGGACGCCTTGCTCCTCGTTCACCTCCTCGTGCACGAGCCGGACCCCGAAGACCCTTTCGTAGAAGGCGATCGCGGCGTCGAGGTCGCGTACGGCCAGACCGACGTGGTCGATGCGGGTGAGCATGCGGCTATCGTGACAGCGCAGACCCCGACTTGCCTCAGGAGGGCCGAGACCATGGCCGCCAGCACCACCAGCCCCAGCGTGATCGTCGCGGGCGCCCGTACGCCGATGGGACGCCTGCTCGGCTCGCTCAAGGACTTCTCCGGCGCCGACCTCGGCGGCTTCGCGATCACGGGCGCGCTGAAGCGGGCAGGCGTCACGCCGGAGCAGGTCGACTACGTGATCATGGGACACGTCCTGCAGGCGGGAGCCGGCCAGATCACCGCCCGCCAGGCCGCCGTGAAGGCCGGCATCCCGATGACCGTCCCGGCGCTGACGATCAACAAGGTCTGCCTGTCCGGCCTCGACGCGATCGCCCTGGCCGACCAGCTGATCCGCGCCGGCGAGTTCGAGATCGTCGTCGCCGGCGGCATGGAGTCGATGACCCAGGCGCCGCACCTGCTGCCGAGGAGCCGTGAGGGCTTCAAGTACGGCGCGGTGCAGATGCTCGACGCGATGGCCCATGACGGCCTCTTCTGCGCCTTCGACAACTGCGCGATGGGCGAGTCGACCGAGCGCTACAACGCCAGGCTCGGCATCAGCCGCGAGGACCAGGACGCCTTCGCCGCGCAGTCCCACCAGCGCGCTGCCGAGGCCGCGAAGAACGGTCTCTTCGACGACGAGATCGTGCCGGTCGAGATCCCGCAGCGGAAGGGCGACCCGATCGTCTTCTCCAGCGACGAGGGCGTCCGGGCCGACACCAGTGCCGACCTGCTGAAGAAGCTGCGCCCCGCGTTCGCTCCCGACGGCACGATCACCGCCGGGTCCTCGTCGCAGATCTCCGACGGCGGCGCCGCCGTCGTCGTGATGAGCAAGGCCAAGGCCGAGGAGCTCGGCCTGCAATGGCTGGCCGAGATCGGTGCGCACGGCGTCGTCGCTGGGCCCGACGCGAGCCTGCAGTCGCAGCCGGCCAACGCGATCCAGGCGGCCCTGGCCAAGGAGAGCATCGGGGTCGGCGACCTCGACCTGGTCGAGATCAACGAGGCGTTCGCGTCTGTGGCGATCCAGTCGACGAAGGAGCTCGGGCTCGACGGCAGCACCGTCAACGTCAACGGCGGCGCCATCGCGATGGGCCACCCCATCGGCATGTCCGGCGCCCGGATAGTCCTGCACCTCGGTCTCGAGCTGCAGCGGCGGGGCGGCGGAACGGGCGCGGCGGCGCTCTGCGGTGGCGGCGGGCAGGGCGACGCCCTGATCGTGCGCGTTCCAGCAGCCTCATCCGGGGCCTGAGATTGGCAGAGCGGCCCGACGTCGGGCGGCTCGTCGAGCGCGCCCGTGAGGGCGACCCGCGTTCGGTCGCCCGGCTCATCTCCCTGGTCGAGGACGCCTCACCGCTGCTGCGCGAGGCGACGGCGGCCCTGATGCCGTACGGCGGTCACGCCGCCGTCATCGGCCTGACCGGGGCGCCTGGCGTCGGGAAGTCGACCTGCACGAGCGCGCTCGTCTCGGCGTACCGCACCCTCGACAAGCGGGTCGGTGTGCTCGCCGTCGATCCGTCGTCGCCGTTCTCCGGCGGTGCCTTGCTCGGCGACCGCGTGCGGATGCAGGACCACGCGCTCGACCCCGGGGTCTACATCCGCTCGATGGCCAGCCGGGGGCACCTGGGCGGCCTGTCGTGGTCCACGCCGCAGGCCCTGCGCGTCCTCGACGCGGCCGGCTGCGACGTGGTGATCGTGGAGACGGTGGGCGTCGGGCAGTCCGAGGTCGAGGTCGCGGGCCTGGCCGACACCACGGTCGTGCTGCTCGCACCCGGCATGGGTGACGCGATCCAGGCCGCCAAGGCCGGCATCCTCGAGGTCGGTGACGTCTACCTCGTCAACAAGGCCGACCGCGACGGCGCCGACGCCACCGTCCGCGAGCTGCGACACATGCTGACCCTCGGCGAACGGCGGCAGCCCGGCGACTGGCGCCCGCCCATCGTGAAGACCGTGGCGTCCCGGTCGGAGGGCGTCGACGAGGTCGTCGACGCCCTCGAGAAGCACCGCGGCTGGCTCGAGGAGACCGGCGCCCTGCACGAGCGGCGCCGCCGCCGGGCTGCCGACGAGGTCGAGGCCATCGCGGTGACCGCGCTGCGCGAGCGGATGGGTGACCTGCGCTCCGGCCACGCGCTGGACGACCTCGCGGACGGGGTGGTCGCGGGTGAGCTCGACCCCTACACCGCTGCGGACCGTCTGGTGAAGGGCCTGACCGGGGCAACGGGCTGAGGCCCCGGGTTCAGCTCACATCGGGCTCTCCGGGGGCGACGGCTCGCGGCCCGGGTCCGGGGTGCTGGTCGTCGAGGGTGGCGAGCTCGGCGGGTCAGGCGGCGGGTGTCCCTGGCAGCCGACGGCCATGTCCTTGGTCACGACGTGGCCGGGGCTGCTGATCCTCACGCCGAAGGCGCTCGGGATGTGCATCAGGACATGGCCCCCGACGGGAAGGCCGACCAGCCGGAAGGTCTCGCCCGGTGACAGGCCGCCCACGAGCAGGGCCGCATCCGGGTTGCCCTCCAGCAGGATCCGTAGCATGCCGGTGGGCCCGGGCGGGCAGCCGTCGACGAAGGAGACGGTTCCGGTGACGACGCCTCCGGGCGGGACGATGGTGGTGTGACGCGCCTCGCCGCAGGCCGGCACCGACGCCCCCCGGGTCGTGGGGGAGCCTCCGACGAACTGCGCCGCCCACGTCTGGCCGTGGGCGACCTGCGAGGCGGGGATGCGGAGCATGATCGGCCAGGGGGTGATCAGCACCTTGCTGCCAGGACAGGGGATCTCGTACCTGCCGTCCGCGCGCGTCCGGGCCGAGTGGCTCGCGTCGGGCACGAACCTGCCGCCGGCCTGGTGGCCGGTGTAGACGTAGGCACCCTGGACCGGACGTCCGCCGGACTCGATGACCCGACCGCGAAGCGGTCGCGGTGCGCCCCCAGGACGCGCTGCGGCGCCCGACCCCGGATCCGCGGACTGAACCTCGGCGGGCGTGCTGCGCGACGGCACGCCGGAGGGCACGGCCTGCGGCCGAACCGGGCTCGTGCTCTCTGGGCGGTCGCTGTTGTGGCTGCTGCCGTTGCGGTCCGTGGCTGGTAGGTGCTGCTCGCTGGACTCCTGGATCCCGCCGATGGCAAGGCCGGCACCCGCCATGACCAGGGCGGCGGCGCAGGCCAGGGCGGCCACGGCCAGCCTGCGACGGCGTCGCCGGTTCGCGGCGGACAGCACCGCCATGAACGCGTCCGGCCGGGGTGGCAGTGGCTGGACCCGGCGCCGCGGCTGACCCGTCATTCGTCGACCTCCAGCCAGGTGTGCAGCAGGGCACGGGCGTCCCACAAGGCCCGTTTCACGGTCCCCTCCGGTCGGTGCATCGCGATGGCCACGTCGGCCACCGACATGTCGGCGTAGTAGTGCAGGAGCACCGGCGTCCGTAGCCGTTCCGGCAGCCGGTCGACCAGGTCACGCAGCCACGGGTCGGCCGCCGGCGACGAGGACCGGGTCGTGTCCGTCAGCCGGCCGGCGAGCTTGCGGTCCCGGGCCTCCTTGCGCCACCGGTCGTGCACCAGGTTGGTCGCGGTGACGTAGAGGAAGCCGCGCGGTTCGCGGACGGTGACCCAGCGCGACAGCAGCCGGACGAACGCCTCCGAGGCGATGTCATGGGCCGCATCCTGGTCGCCCACGAGTGCGGCGCACCAACCGGCCAGGCGCGCATAGTGCTCGTCCCAAAGTGCCCGCGCGGCCTCATCTCGGCTCGCGTGGTGTACCGGCGCGCCAACCGCGACCAACGCAGCATCCACCACAACTCGTCCCAGCCTCGGATCGACCAGATCCGACTCAAGGACGCGCCTGCCCCACCCCAGGTTCGGGCCTCTCCTTTGGAAGGTACGCCGATCCGGCGCGGGTAGTCTGTGTCAGTCGGTACGCCGATCCGGCGCCGTTCCGTCACACCGGTCGAGGGAGTACTACGTGGACGCCGAGCAGATCCAGGCCGGGCGGGAGCGCTGGCAGGCGCGGATGGATGCCGCGACCGCCGCCGGCCGGGTTCGGGACGCCGACTTCACGACGCTGTCCGGGGTCGAGGTCGACCCCGTCTACGGGCCGGCGGCCGGCGACACCGTCGAGGACTTCGACAGGATCGGGTGGCCGGGGGAGTTCCCGTTCACCCGGGGGCTCTACCCGACCGGCTACCGCGGGCGGGCCTGGACGATCCGGCAGTTCGCCGGCTTCGGCAACGCGGCGCAGACCAACGAGCGCTACAAGATGATCCTCCGCTCGGGCGGCGGCGGGCTGTCGGTCGCCTTCGACATGCCGACGCTGATGGGCCGCGACTCCGACGACGTCCGCTCCCTGGGCGAGGTCGGGCACTGCGGGGTCGCGATCGACTCGGCGGCCGACATGGACGTGCTGTTCTCCGACATCCCGCTCGGCGACGTGACGACCTCGATGACGATCAGCGGCCCCGCCGTACCCGTCTTCTGCATGTACCTCGTCGCGGCCGAGCGGCAGGGCGTGGACATCGGTGAGCTCAACGGCACCCTGCAGACGGACATCTTCAAGGAGTACATCGCGCAGAAGGAGTGGCTGTTCCCGCCGGAGCCCCACCTGCGCCTGATCGGCGACCTGATGGAGTACTGCGTCGAGAACATCCCGGACTACAAGCCGTTGAGCGTGTCCGGCTACCACATCCGTGAGGCCGGCTCCACCGCGGCGCAGGAGCTGGCGTTCACCCTGGCCGACGGGTTCGGCTACGTCGAGCTCGGGCAGTCCCGCGGCCTGGACGTGGACATGTTCGCTCCGGGCCTGTCGTTCTTCTTCGACTCCCACCTCGACTTCTTCGAGGAGATCGCCAAGTTCCGCGCGGCCCGGCGCATCTGGGCGCGGTGGCTGCGCGACGTCTACGGCGCGAAGTCCGAGAAGGCGCAGTGGCTGCGCTTCCACACCCAGACCGCCGGTGTGTCGCTGACCGCGCAGCAGCCCGACAACAACATCGTGCGCACGGCCGTGGAGGCGCTGGCCGCGGTCTTGGGCGGCACCAACTCGCTGCACACCAACGCGCTGGACGAGGTGCTCGCGCTGCCGTCGGAGAAGGCGGCCGAGATCGCGCTGCGCACCCAGCAGGTGATCATGGAGGAGACCGGCGTCGGGAACGTCGCCGACCCGCTCGGCGGTTCCTGGTACGTCGAGGCGCTGACCGACCGGATCGAGGCCGAGGCCGAGGCCGTCTTCGCCAGGATCCGCGACATGGGCACCGACGGGACGATCACGTCCGGGCTGCTGCGCGGCATCGAGGACGGCTGGTTCATGTCCGAGATCGCCGAGGCGGCCTTCGTTTACCAGACCGCCCTGGAGAAGGGCGACAAGAAGATCGTCGGGGTCAACTGCCACACCAAGACCGTCGAGGAGCCGCTGGAGATCCTGCGGGTCTCCCACGAGGTCGAGCGGGAGCAGAAGCGCGCGCTCGGGCAGCGGAGAGAGGACCGTGACGCAGCCTCGATCGAGGCCGCACTCGCGACGATGGTCCAGGTGTCCCGCGGCGACGGCAACATGGTCCCCGCCATGCTCGACGCCGCCCGGGCAGAGGCCACCCTCGGGGAGATCTGCGACGCCCTGCGCGCGGAGTGGGGCGACTACCGCGAGCCGCCGCGCTTCTGAGCCGCGGGACCGGCTCCGCAGCCGGGGACGACCCTTGCGATGATGGGCCCATGAGCCAGCCGAGCATCAATCCGTACGGCGCCGTCGACCTGTCGGCCCTGACGTCACGCAACGCGCCCGGGGCCGCCGGGGGAGGGCCGGCGCCGTCTCAGGCCGCCGGTTTCGTCATCGACGTCGACGAGGCCGGCTTCCAGGCACTGGTCGTCGAGCAGTCCATGACGGTGCCGGTGGTCATCGACTTCTGGGCCGACTGGTGCGAGCCGTGCAAGCAGCTGAGTCCGGTCCTCGAGCGGCTGGCCGGCACCGACGCCGGTCGCTGGGTGCTCGCCAAGGTCGACCTCGACGCCAACCCCAGGCTCGGCCAGGCGTTCCAGGTGCAGAGCATCCCGGCGGTCTTCGCGGTCGTGAAGGGCCAGCCGATCCCGCTGTTCCAGGGTGCGCTCCCGGAGCCACAGGTGCGGCAGTTCCTCGACGAGCTGCTGCGCGTCGCCGAGGAGAACGGCGTCTCCGGCCGGGTCCAGGTCGAGCCGGTCGACCGCGACGAGACGCCTGTCGAGCCCGACAACGACCCGCGTTACGACCAGGCCTACGACGCGATCGAGCGCGGCGACTACGACGCGGCCGCGGCGGCCTACCGCGGGCTGCTCGACGAGTCACCGGCCGACGCCGACGCCAGGGCGGGACTCGCCCAGGTGGAGCTGCTGCGGCGCACCAAGGCTCTGGACCCGGCCGCCGCCCGCCAGGCCGCTGCCGACCGACCCGACGACGTCCAGGCCCAGTGCGACGCCGCCGACCTCGACCTGCTCGGCGGGCAGGTCGAGGACGCCTTCACCCGGCTGGTCGACCTGGTGCGACGGGTCAGCGGCGGCGACCGCGACCAGGCGCGCACCCACCTGGTGGGCCTGTTCGAGCTGGTCGGCCCGCAGGACGAACGGGTCACAACGGCACGATCCTCGCTCGCCAGCGCGCTGTTCTGACGCCGTCGCCGGTTTCGGGTCCGCGACGCGGGGCGTTGCAGGTAGCGTCTGGGCGACATCGAGGATCCAAGGGATTCGGGGCGGGCGATGGGTCGTCGCAGGGGAGTCGTCCGGCGCGTCGTCGTGGTCCTCGCGATGGCTGGTGGGCTGACCGCCGCCCTGGTCGCTCCCGTCGGCACGTCGCCCAGCGAGGCGGCCGTCACGGTCTGGGAGGGCCCCGTGCTCGGCTCCGCCGACGACGCCGAGGAGTCGGGGACCGGGAACGTCGACCTCACGTCGTCCGATCTCGAGCTGGTGACCGATGGCGCCCCCCAGGTGGTGGGGCTGCGGTTCGCCGGTGTCGCGGTCCCGACAGGCGCCACCATCACCGCTGCGTGGGTGCAGTTCACTGCCGACGAGGTGCACAGCGTCGCGACGTCCTTGCAGATCCATGCGCAGAACGCCGACACCGCTGCGACGTTCGCCAGCAGCACACGCAACGTGTCGCTACGTCCTCGCACTGTCGGCGTGGCGTGGGCACCGTCGCCGTGGTCCACCGCCGGGGCCGCGGGAACGGCGCAGCGCACCCCCGACCTCGCCTCGGTCATCCAGCCGGTCGTCGACCGGACCGGCTGGCGCAGTGGCAACGCCATCGCCCTCGTCGTGACCGGGACCGGACGCCGGGCCGCGGAGTCGTTCGACGGGAACGGCCCGGAGCCCCGCCTGCACGTCGAGTACGACGGCGGCGGTGGCTCGCCGCCGCCCAACCAGCCTCCCGTCGTCAGCGCGGGGCCGGACGTGACCGTGACGGAGCCTGATCCTGCGGTGCTGGCCGGCTCCGCCACCGACGACGGGCGGCCGAACCCGCCGGGCGCGCTGCAGGTGTCGTGGACCCAGGTGAGCGGCCCGTCGGGCATGGTCTTCGCCGATCCGGCGGCCGCCTCCACCACGGCGACGTTCCCGGCCCCGGGAACCTACGTCGCACGGCTCACCGCCACCGACACCGACCTGTCCGTCAGCGACGACACGGTCGTGACGGTCCTCGGGTCGGGATCAGGAGGGTCAGCCCTGTCCGCGGAGGCCCGCGTGTCGGGCAGCGCCGACGACGCCGAGCAGGCCGGCACGTCCGTGGACCTCACCAGCTCGGACCTCGAGCTGGTCAGGGACGGAGTGGACCAGACGGTGGGTCTGCGGTTCCCCGCCCTTGCGGTGCCGCGAGGTGCCCGGGTGACCCAGGCCCACGTCCAGTTCCAGGTCGACGAGGCGACCACGGCCGCAGCGGCCCTGACCCTGCGTGCGGTCGCCTCGGACAACGCACCCCAGTTCGGCCCCGGGAGCCTCTCGGTTACATCGCGCCCGCTGACCGCGGCCACCGCGTCGTGGGCCCCGGCGGGCTGGCCCACGGTGGGGGCTGCCGGGCCGGCCCAGCGCACGCCCGACATCGCCGCCCTCGTCCAGGAGGTCCTCGACCGGCCGGGATGGCAGAGCGGCAACGCGCTGGCGGTGGTGCTCACCGGCACCGGTCGTCGAACCGCAGAGGCCTTCGACGGCAACGGGGCGGCGCCGGTCCTGAGGCTGGACTACCGCACCGGGCCGGCCGGGAACGCGGCGCCCGTCGTCGACGCCGGGTCCGATCGTGGCGGGGCCACCGGCCAGGCGATCGCACTGGCCGGTCGTGTGACCGATGACGGGCTGCCGGCCGGGGCCACGGTGACGTCGCAGTGGTCCGTCGTCAGCGGGCCGGGCACCGTGTCCATCCAGAACCCGGACGCACCGGCGACGACCGCGACGTTCTCCGACGCCGGCACCTACGTGCTGAGGCTCATCGCGTCCGACTCCGAGCTGACGTCCAGCGACGACGTCGCGGTCACCGCGGCGACGCCCGGCACGGGCGTCAGGTTCGGTGCCGCCGGTGACCACGGCGCCCGCGACGAGGCGGCGGCCAGCCTGGCCGCCCTCGACTCGTCCGGCGCCGACTTCTACCTCGCCCTGGGCGACCTCGACTACGGCCACACACCGACCGACGAGGCGTGGTGCGACTTCGTGATCTCCCGGCTGCCCACGCTCGGGCCGACCTTCCCCTTCGAGGTCCTGGTGGGCAACAACGAGCAGCAGGGGCGCTCTGCTGACGGTTACATCCTCAACCATGCGCGCTGCCTGCCGGACCGGCTGGGCGCCACGCTCGGCCCCACCAACCAGTACGCCGCCGAGTACTACGTCGACTACCCACCGTCCGCACCACTGGTGCGGGCCATCCTGATCGCACCGCGGATGACCGTGGAGAACGTGACCTACGACTACGCCCCGGGCACGGTGCACCATGACTGGCTGGTGGCCGCCATCGACGACGCGAGGGCCAGCGGCATCCCCTGGGTCGTGGTCGGCATGCACTACAACTGCCTCTCCACCGGGCCCCATGGATGCTCGTCCGGAGAGGGCGTCTTCAACCTGCTCGTGGGCAAGAAGGTCGACCTCGTCCTCCAGGGGCACAACCACCTCTACGAGCGCAGCAAGCAGCTCGCCCTGAACCCGCTCACCTGCCCGGCGCTGTCCCAGAACTCCTACGACGCTGACTGCGTCGTCGACGACGGCGCCGACGGGCAGTACGTGAAGGGCGCCGGGACGATCAGCATCGTGGCCGGGGCGTTCGGACAGGGACACCCCACGCCCGACATGAGCCAGCCCGACGCCCCCTACTTCGCCCGGATCGACGCCACGACCTTCGGGTTCCCGCTGTACGACCTCACGGCGACCCGGCTGCAGGCCCGGTTCGTGCCGTCCATCGGCACGTTCACCGACGCCTTCGACATCGTCTCCCCGTGACCGGGCAGGTCAGCCCGGGCGGTGGCTGAGCCACACGGTTCCGAGCGGCGGCACCCGCAGCGTCGCGGACGCCGGCTGGCCGTGCCAGCCCTCACCCGAGGCCTGCACCGCACCGAGGTTGCCGACGCCGCTTCCGCTGTAGGCCTCCGCGTCGGTGTTCAGGACCTCGTCCCACCGGCCGGCCCGGGGCAGGCCGATGCGGTAGCCCTCGTGGGGGACGGCCGAGAAGTTGGACACACACGCCAGCAGCGCGTCGTCATCGCCCGTGCGCAGGAAGGAGAAGACGTTGTTGGCAGCATCGTTGGCGTCGATCCAGCGGAAGCCCTCCGGGTCGATGTCGCGCGACCAGAGCGCCGGCGACTCGGCGTACGTGCGGTTCATGTCCGCGACCATCGTCTGAACGCCCCGGTGGTCGGGGTTGTCGGTCAGCCACCAGTCGAGGCTGCGGCCCTCCGCCCACTCCGACTCCTGGCCGAACTCGGAACCCATGAACAGCAGCTGCTTGCCCGGGTGCGCCCACATGAACGCCAGGTAGGCCCGCAGGTTGGCCAGCTGCTGCCAGTGGTCGCCGGGCATCTTGCGCAGCAGTGAGCCCTTGCCGTGCACGACCTCGTCGTGGCTGATCGGCAGAACGTAGTTCTCGGAGTAGGCGTACATCATCGAGAACGTCATCTGGTGGTGGTGGTACTGCCGGTAGACCGGCTCGCGACTCATGTAGCCCAGCGAGTCGTGCATCCAGCCCATGTTCCACTTGAAGCCGAAGCCGAGCCCGCCGAGGTGCGTCGGTCGGGTGACGCCCGGCCAGGCGGTGGACTCCTCGGCGATCGTGACGATGCCCGGCACCCGCCGGTACGCCGTGGCGTTGACCTCCTGCAGGAACGACACCGCCTCGAGATTCTCCCGCCCGCCGTACTGGTTGGGCACCCATTCGCCCTCCTCGCGCGAGTAGTCGAGGTAGAGCATCGACGCGACGGCGTCGACCCGGAGGCCGTCGACGTGGAACTCCTCGAGCCAGTACATCGCGTTCGCGACGAGGAAGTTGCGCACCTCGGTGCGGCCGAAGTTGAAGACGTAGGTGCCCCAGTCCGGCTGCTCACCGCGCCGCGGGTCGGGGTGCTCGTAGAGTGCCGTGCCGTCGAAACGGGCCAGCGCCCACGCGTCCTTGGGAAAGTGCGCGGGCACCCAGTCGATGATGACGCCGATGCCCGCCCGGTGCAGCTCGTCGATGAGGAAGCGGAGGTCGTCCGGACCCCCGAAGCGGGACGTCGGGGCGAAGTAGGACGACACCTGGTAGCCCCACGACCCGCCGAACGGGTGCTCGGCCACGGGCAGCAGCTCGACGTGGGTGAAGCCGAGGTACTTCACGTGGCCGACCAGCTGGTCGGCCAGCTCGCGGTAGGACAGGCCCTGCCGCCACGACCCCAGGTGCACCTCGTAGGTGCTCATCGGGCTTGTGTAGGGGTCGGTCTTGGCCCGGCGTTCCATCCACTCGTCGTCGCCCCACTCGAACGTGGAGGTGTGCACGACCGATGCGGTGGAGGGCGGTGTCTCCGTGGCGAACGCGACGGGGTCGGCCTTGTGCCGCCACACGCCGTCCTGACCGAGCACCTCGTACTTGTAGTGGGTGCCGTCGCCGACGCCGGGCACGAACAGCTCCCAGACACCGGTCGACCCCATCGCCCGCATCGGGTGTGCCCGGCCGTCCCAGTAGTTGAAGTCGCCGACGAGCCGTACCCCCTGCGCGCTGGGTGCCCACACCGCGAACGAGGTCCCGGTGACCGGGCCGGCCAGGGCGTCGTAGCTGCGCACGTGGGCGCCGAGCACCTCCCAGAGCTGCTCGTGGCGACCCTCCCCGATGAGGTGCAGGTCGATCTCGCCGAGCGTGGGCAGGAACCGGTAGGGGTCGTCGACCTGTCGGCGCGGCCCGTCGTAGGCGACCTCGAGGCGGTAGTCGGGCACCACCGTCCCGGGGACGGTGCCGACCCAGATGCCGAACTCCTCATGGTGCAGGTCGTGGCGACGGTCACCGACGAGCACCGCGACCGCGGTGGCCCAGGGCCGCAGGGTCCGCACCGTCACCGCGTCCGGCCCCGGGTGTGGGCCGAGCACCGAGTGGGGGTCGTGGTG